>JBGPGZ010000091.1:0-11589 GCA_041484175.1 Cyclobacteriaceae bacterium
CTCTTCATTTTGAAAGGCAAGTTCTTTATTGGCAATGATTAACTCCGCCGCTCTTTTTTCCTTCTCATCATATTGAAAGACCAGCTCTTTATTGGCAATGATCAGTTCTGCCGCGCGTTTTTCTTTCTCCTGGTTTTGAAAGGCAAGTTCTTTGTTAGCAACGCCTAACTCGGCTGCCCGTTTTTCCTTCTCTGCCGCGCGTTCTTCTTTCTCTTCGTTTTGAAAAACAAGTTCTTTGTTGGCAATGATTAACTCTGCTGCCCGCTTTCCTTTCTCTTCGTTTTGAAAGACAAGTTCTTTGTTAGCAATGATTAACTCGGCTGCCCGTTTACCTTTCTCTTCGTCTTGAAAGGCCCGTTCTATATTAGCAATGCCTAACTCTGCAGCCCGTTTCCCCTTCTCTTCATCTTGAAAGACAAGTTCTTTGAGCGCAATCATTAGCTGTCCTTCCAGCTTTTCCTTCTCCTCTTTTTGAAACGCAAGTTCTTTGCGAGCCATGATTAACTCATGCTCATCCAATTGTTTTATATGAATCATGTTCGGACTCGACAAGGTTGTTTGTTTTTGAAATATTTCTTTCAGGTAGTTTTTTCCTGCAATGATGTGCTAAGCAATCGAAGCGCTTTGCAGGTTGATTACAAAAGTTTCTTTGGTCGATTGTGAGATATTGTCTTGCGTCATCATGGTAAGCGTTTGTTGAATTATGTTTTTAAATTGTGCAAAGGCAGGAGGCTTGCGAATGAAATATTGCGCCCCGTTTTCGTACAACCGGTTTAAAACCCCTTGGTCAAAGGAAGTAGAGAACATGATTACAGCAAGGTGTCTCAGTTTATGGCTGGCCTTTATTTCTGATAAACATTCAAAACCATTCTTGCGGGGCATATTGAGGTCAAGAAAAAGAATATGGGGGATCTCATTTGTTTCATTGGTGAGTAGTTGCATGAGTTGTTCCCCGTCATGGACTGCGGTAAGGTGTGTCGACAGCGGAAATTCGTCTACCGCTGCTTTAAAAAAGATACAATCATCCGCGTCGTCGTCCGCAAGCAGTATGTTTAGTTGTTTCATGCGTTCAATATGTATTTTATGGGGCTGTTTGAAAATACATTTTCTGAAGCAATTTGCAACGCATGATGAATCACTTGTATGAGTTGCCTGAAATCACCGGGCTTGTGAATATAAACGGCCGCACCGGTCTTGAAGACTGCGCCGATGGTGTCCTCCGACTTCGATGTCGAAAATATGATCACAGGAATGTCCTTGAGCGTCGTATTCGTTTTTATCTCAACTAAGCACTCCAGGCCGCCTTTGCGGGGCATATTGATGTCGAGGAAAAGGATATCCGGAAGTTCGGCCTCATTCTTGAGCAGTTCCATGAGTTGCTCCCCGTCGGGTACGGACTTGAGGTTCGTGGATACGGGTAATTTTTTTAATGCTGCATCAAAAAAATTACGATCGTCATGGTCGTCATCGGCAAGCAGGATATTCATTTGTTTTACGTTTACGTGCCAAAGATAGATACCTTTTTGGTCCTTTTGTCGCCGTGATTAGTGGAGATTGTTCATCAAAATCGGTGAAATTCCCTCAACTTCTGATGCTATTTGACCTCATTTCAATGCTACTGAAATTATTGTGCCAGGCTCCAAAGCACTCCATTGTGCCCAGGAACAGGGTTCCAGCACTGAATTGTAGAATTTTGTTTACAATGTCGGGTTATCGGGACGTTATTGAGATTTTCCCCTGGCTAGTATCGGTAAAATAGACTCAACCTTGTCACGGCGTATACCATACATGAAGTCATATAGATCAACAACCGGATCACAGTGAGGTATGATTACTTCAAGTCGATCTCCAACTTTGTAGGACTTGGAAGATTTATCAAAGGTGATGGTTCCATATTCGTCAGAACCTGCGACATAATCAAAGCCGGGTTCACCAATAACAATAGCATTCGGTCGATTTAACGTCAGCGCTTTTGTCCCCGAGTCGGTTATCAGGCGGCCAGCGTAGTTACTATTGATAATGGTAGTCATTACGGTAAGGGAAGGTGCAAAATCATCATACACCGTTTCATTTTTTACACCACCTATTTCAATATACTGGGAGTCCATAAACACGTAACTGCCTACCTGAACATCGGTAAATCCCTGAACTTGGGTCATGATATTATAGGTCCCTGTACCTCCTCCGCTGAAGATTTCCAAATTCAATCCAGCCGCCTTCATCATTTGATAGGTCATAACAATGGGTTCAAAATTTTTCAATGCCTGGTCCGTGCGTTTTTGAAAGCCCTTGACATGCTGAACCCCTCCATCATAAGCAAGAATACCGCGAAATTTAAGGTTGGGCATTTTGTCTATCGATTGCGCCAAGGCAAGCGCGGGAGCTCCTGGAATGACACCAGACCTTTTGATGACATCAATATCAACCACCACGTCAGCAATGATACCCGCAGCCTTTGCCGCATTTTGCAGGTCCTGCGCATTTTGGGGATTATCCACCGCTTGAATAAACCCTTTGAATTTTTTCCGCAGGGCCATGGCTTTCTGAATCTTCGGAACGGTCACATTCACGCCGGTCATCAAGACATTGCTGATACCATTATTTAACATTACGTCCGACTCAGAAAGTTTTGCAGTACAAACTCCCACTGCCCCCGCGGCAACCTGCATTTTTGCAATTTCAGGACATTTATGAGTTTTGACATGAGGTCGAATACTTACATGTGTCCCCTGTAAACCAGCATGCATTGCCTTTATGTTCTGCGCCATCTTGTCGAGATCAACACAAAGCGCGGGACTATCGAGGTCCCATTTTGATTTACCGATATCAGATGATATTAAATCAATACGTTGGGCCTGCAATGAGGGAGACCACAGGCCGGCGGACCCAGCTAAAACTCCTGTCTGCAGGAATTTACGGCGGTTTAGGGAATGAGGCATTGCTATAAAGTTTTAAGATCAAATCACTATCTAAATTTATCGAAAAAATGCAGGACCACAAAGCATCCCGATAACATCTGCAGAGAACTAAGCGGACGGAATTATACAGAAGACCACAAGGGTCGCACAAAGGGCACAAAGAACAGAGTCGGGGGATTGCCATCCGGCATTTGCAGCCTATTTTAGAAAATCTCCGTCAATAATCAACAGTTTGACCCCGTTCTTTGAAACTGACCGGTGCGAACTTAGATTGTCGGAAACAATGTAAGTCATTCCTTTGCTCAAAGAAAATGATTCGCCATTTTCAAGTTCACTTATGAATTCTCCTTCCAAACAATGAACAATGTGTCCTTTTTGACACCAATGGTCAGCTAAATAACCCGTTGAGTATTCTACGATGCGAACACGAAGTCCGGTAAATTGAAGTGTCTGCCAATGGGACGTGCCGCTTGCTCCGTTATGTTCTATTTTTGTGATTGTACTCCAGTCAATGGTCTGAAATGATATGTTACTCATGGGTTTCTTTCCGGGTTGCCTTAAAATGACTTTTTAAACAATTGAATTTAAATTTAAAAAATTAACCTGTAAACTTCTGGTCGATACCAATCTTATCATCTTAACCTCTGGATCTATGAAGAATTCTTTGTTACTACGACTCCTGAATTCAGGGCTATCACGACAGGCTGTTCTCGCATTTTTGGTAGCCATTATTATGGTCTTTGACGTGCCTGCTTCAAAAACCAGTTTTGATAGGTAATCCGGTTGCAAAAAATGGTAATCCAGGCCCATTTTTTTCGAAACTCCTCATTGACAGCCGAGAGGCAACTAGTTTACCCAACGTTGGCATACCATTACCATTCACTTTAAGATTTATTCAGGAATATGCATCCAGAATGCGAAGCTCAAACCAACCTTGAACCGAATTACAAAATCGTTGCAATCCAATTCGGGATAATTTGATTTTAGCGTGCGGTGGAAGCTCTGGTAAATTTCATTGAAATGAATAACCATGTCATTAATTCCATCCTTTTAGTTACCCTCGCCATTTTGGCCTCCTGCGCCGATGCATTTTCTCAACCTGCCGTGGTAGATTTGACACGCTGGAATTTTGCCAATTCGGACGTCTATCCAATGTCCGGCAATTGGGAATTTTACACCAGCAAACTGTTAACTCCATTGGACTTTATCAAGAGTAATCAGCGCCCGGAAGTTATTTGGGTACCTGGTTCATGGAATCGCCAGTTGAATTACCCATCATTGGGCTTTGCCACCTACCGTATTCGGATGAAACTGCCGGGAAAAAATGGGGGCCTTGCCATTTATTTTCCAATAATAAATTCTTCGGCCAGGATTTGGGTCAACGGAGAGAAAGCAGCTGAAACGGGGTTTGTGAGTGCTGACGAAAATCTATACAAACCTAAGTTGGCCGGAACACTGGTTGGGATTCCTTCCAATACAGTTGACCTCGATGTGATTGTTCAGGTAGTCAACTATACCCATTTTAATGGGGGCATGACCAGCATGCCCGAGTTGGGTAAAATTTCAGCGCTATTGTCCCGAATAAATACTACGCAAAGCATTGAAAATTTCTTTGCCGGCAGTTTGATGGCCATGTTCATTTATCAATTTATATTATATTTTCTTTATCGACGTGGCAAACCATACCTGTGGCTTTCATTGATTTGTTTGGGAGTGGCCTTGCGGGCAATGATCGTTCACGGGGGTTCATTCATGCTCCCCAACTTGTTTCCGATGGTATCATGGGAAATCTGGAAAAAGATTGAATTCGGCTGTGTATATTCTATTGTTGCATTATTCCCAGTTTATATTTTTCACTTGTTTAGAGAGAGCGCACCCCCCTGGCCAATAAAGTTTTTTATCGTTGTCTCTGCTCTATTGTGTATTGCCGTTGTGGTAACCCCTCAACATATTTACGGGAGGCTATTGGACATAGCTCACCTTGCTTTATTATTAACGTTCCTTTATGCAATTTACTCGGTGGGGAGGGCGTGGAAAAGCGGTAATAAAGACGCAAAAATTATTTTGTTAGGAGTACTGGCATCGTTTCCGTTTATACTTACGGAAATATTAAAAAACACATTGCTCTTTCCTTTGGATATTCAATTGAGGTACCTCGTGGAAATGGGAGTATTGATATTCTTATTGTTCCAGGTTTATTTGCTAGCCAATCATTTTGCGCAGTCATTTAAGAGCCTTGAGTCGCTTAACCAAAACCTGGAGAGAATTGTTGATGAACGTTCTTCTCAATTGGTCATTGCCAACCAGGTAAAAGACCGCTTGTTGTCTATAATGTCGCATGACATAAAAAGCCCTTTGAATTCCCTCCGCGGTATTCTTCACATTTACAACACAGGAGCGATCAGTCCGGAAGAATTTAAAACCTATGCGAAACACCTTGAGGGTGATTTGACCAAGACAACGCTGTTGGTGGAGAATGTTTTGTACTGGACGACCGGTCAATTAAAGGGAGTTAAGGTGAAACTTGGAAAATTCAGTTTGAAAGATGCATTGAATGAAAACATCGAACTTTTCCAAACCATGTTGTCAAACAAACACATTACGATGGAGAATACTTTAAACGAAGATCATTGTGTGCACTTCGACCGCGATATTTTAAATCTCAGCTTGCGCAACGTGATTTCCAACGCAATTAAATTTTCTTTTGACGGTGGAAAAATCATTGTACGTTGTAAGCAGACAGGGGATCATGCCGTTATCCAGGTGATTGATGGCGGCCTCGGCATGACTCAGGAGACAATCGAGTCCCTTCAAAGCGCCAAGACTACCAAAAGCGCTTTGGGCACCGCCGATGAAAAGGGAACGGGCCTCGGGCTCACGTTTTGTCGCGAATATTTGCACATAGCTGGAGGGCACTTGAAAATAGAAAGCGCACTTGGCGAAGGAAGCACGTTCTCGATATGGATACCGAAGACACTTGAATCGGAAATGATTTTGGCAGCAATTCATGAAGGATGTTGATTACGAAAATAGGTTTATAGCCATTTTGCACGGCCCTCTATCTGCCGGGGTCCTTATTTTCCAGGATTCACGAAAGGCATGATGGTGCCAACAGCTTCCGGCTGACGAGTCGATAGGGTTACTGATTCAAATTTAATTGGCCGATTGGCCAATCGATCCGAGGTATTCGGAAGGAGGGACTCCGAATTGTTTCTTAAATGACTTGGAAAAATAGGATTGGTCTTCAAAGCCAACGGCAAAACTGATCTGCGAGACTGAGTCTGCCTGACTCAGAAGAAGTGCTGCCGCCTTCCTCAATCGAATGCTTCTGATCAGTTCACTGGGAGGGAACCCGGCAATGGCCTTCATCTTGCGATGCAGGTTGGTCCTGCTCATACCCATCTCTCTACCAAATCGCTCCACGCCAAACAATGGATCACTGATGTTGTTCTCCACAACTTCAATCGCTTTTCTGAGTATACGTTGATCGAGCGATTCAATGGTTTTGTCTCCGCCAGTTAATACATTTTTGAATTTCTCAGAAAGTTCCTTATGCTGCGAAGTAAGGTAATCTATTTCAAGGTTAAGTATGTGACGATTCTTCTTATCCCTACTGCGTTGCAGCAGGTAAATAACGACCGACGCGATAGTCAGAATAATGAACATGCCCACCAGAATATTTGTCTTGAGTTGCTGAATATTATTTTGGTGTTCGAGTAACTGAATCGCAAGCTCCTTTTTTTCGGTTTCGAAACGAATTTCCAATTCCGCGATTTGCCTGGTTTTTTCCGCATTCAGAAGGCTATCCTTTAGATCGTAGTAACTCACCATGTATTTATGTGCTTCATCAAATTCTCCAAGTTCGTTTTCCAACTGCATCATAGCCATGTAACCACTTGACAGACTTTTCTTATTTCCGGTTTCCTTTGACAAAAGAAGGGACTGTAGGAGGTATTCTTTAGCCTCTTTGTACTTTCGTTCTGACAAGAATGTATTGCCGATGTTAGCCAATGTCAAGGCCTTCCCTCTCTTGTTTTCGCTTTTCTCGGCAGCCTTCAGTGCCTTGAAATAGTATTCCATAGCGAGGTCCCTTTTATTTTGTCTTTGGTAAACAACCCCGATGTTGTTAAGTACTTCCGGCAGTCTGTATTCTTCTTTGCCATCTCTCATCACCAGCAATGCTTTTTCATAAAAGATCAGGGCACTGTCATACTTTTCCTTGTCCCGTGCGATGGATCCCAGTGCATTAAGGATTTTGCTCGCAACAAGGGCATTATTCACTGGCTGGTTTAGTTTTTGTGCCAACGACAGGTAATATAGTGCCTTGTCATACGATAATTGATTGTGATAAATTGTCCCCACGGTGGAATAACTGCTGGCGAGTAATGCTGCCTGGTGTGCGCGTTCTCCAATCTTTATGGCTTCGAGGCCCAGTTGAAGTGCCACACCAGCGTTACCTTTCATAAGGTGATACACAGCCAAATTGTTTTGTGCTTCGCCGATTCCACGCAGGAAGGCCAGGCGTTGAGCAAGTAGTAAGGCTTCCTGAGCATAACGGAATGATTTATCCGGCTGGTTCTTAAAGATTCGCAAACTAAGTTCATTTAAGAACACAACCCGAAGGGTATCTTGCTTCGGATGGTCCTGAACCCTTTTGTAAAGGCTGTCGAGTAATTGGTTTTGGGCGAACGCCAAAGGGGCAATCGCTAAAAATAATAACAACAAGAAAAAACGCATACAGTTTTTGGGACGCAAATTTAAGTAGGGACTAGATCACCGGAATACCGATCATCAAATTACGGATTGACTTCAATATCCCTGATGAAACGTAACGAAGGCATCAACGGTTACAAGATCGGATCTTTTGATAGCAGATACCCAATTACCGTTACTCCGGTTAAGGTTCTTCGGAAACGTGTGCACAACCGAAAGTGGCGCGGCCACACACCGGAAAAATTGGCTGATATGAAAGGAACCTTGAGAGGCTTTACTTGAGAGGCTTTATAAGTGGTCTAAAGTATTTCAGTGACTTGATCCAAACAGCATAAGTCAGCAGGAAGACTCAAACGCTGGCAACAAGTTACTGGCGGGTCGGTAGCTCAATACGAAATTCTGTCCCCAGCCCTTTGGAAGATTTTATTTTTATATTACCTCCCAGCTTCTCAATCATTGATTTGACGATGTACAATCCCAGGCCGTTGCCGGTGGCTTTAGTCGTAGCCCGATAAAACATTTCAAACACCTGGAAGAGGTATTGTTCATCAATTCCAATTCCGTTATCCTTGGCGAAAATGGTGGCCTTACCCTCCTTTACAATTACTTCCAATTTCAGATAAGGGGGTGAAGCATGAGGATTGTGATACTTCAATGCATTTGATATGAGGTTTCGCAGGATCGTGCGTAAACGAATGGGCTCGGTGTAAAATTCTCCTTCATGCCGCACCTCTACGCATATCTCTACGGGCTGATTTTGAACGGGAAACTCCTGAACGATCGATTTGATCTCACTTTCAAAATCGATTCTTTCAGGTTGCAGTCCGGCCTTGTTGTTAAATGTAATTGAAACTAAATCTTTCAATAGTCCATCCAGATGATTCACCCTTTCTTTGATCATTTGCGCATACTGGTAGATTACTCGGGCCGGTTCGTCCATCTCAATGAGGTTTACCAGGCCAAGAATGCTGGTCAGCGGTGATCGTAGATCGTGGGAGGCATGATAGATGAATTGATCAAGCTCGTAATTGAGTCTCTCCAGCTCCAGCATTTGAACTTTCTTTTCTGTGATATCAATTAAAATCCCTTCTACAAAATCGCCATCTTCAAAGTGACGACAACTTACGGCCGCCCACCGGTCATGCGTGCCGCGGTGGTGGATGAGAAACTCATAACTTTGAGCCCGCTTGTTGCTTTGAAGGATTTGAATGAAGTTTTCAAAGGCCTTGGCATTCGCAAATACCTGATGAAAATGAAGTTGCCTATTTTCTGTTTTGCCTAAGATCTGTAAGGCCTTATCATTGAAAAGCAACACCCTGAAATCTTCCATTCTGAACCTGAAGATACCCGTATAGGTATTATTGAAGAGATTGAAGTACTCATTCCGGATGCGCTTCATCCGATATTGATACAAGGCTTTATGGGTGGCATCCTTGATAATCAAGCCGAAACCGGTAAGGACGCCTACCGAATTATGTAATGCTGTAAGTTTTACTTTTGCCCAAAAGGAGGCGTTTTTCTTTTTCACACGCCAGCCGGTAGTTATGACTTGTCCTTCCCGATCGGCCTGAGCCAAGTCCGTATCCGGTAGGCCCCGATCCCGATCTTCCTGTGTATAGAAGATAGATATCGACTTTCCAATAACCTCCCATTCATCGTATCCCGTAACATTAACCACTTCCAGATTGCTGCTAATGATCGTTCCGGTTGTATTCAGGATAAACTCCTCGTACCCTTTAAGTATGTTAATTAGCGATGCGTATTTGGCCCGATCATTAGAGACCGGAAAAGGCGTTCGATCAACTTCCTGTACAACCGCCTTCCTGTCGGATTCTTTCATAGAACTGACCTATAGGAAAACGATAAAAATGACCGATTGACGGAGCAACGCATCGATGTTTTCGATGAACTATGATATCGGGACAAGGATACAACTGAAGGAAGCGCATAGCTTACTCTTATTCCTGCGCCACTCCCCCTCAAGACAATGACAAACTCATCCCGCTTGATCTTACCAATAAGCATCGAATCAAAAATACTGCTTGCCAGCTTCCTCGTTTGGGTAATGGTGTTCCAATCGCTGGCAATTTTGAATCATTATCCCTTTGGGAAATAACAAAACGGTTTGGCCTTGAGAATTCCTTCCACCGCTTGGGTAGACAGGGACCAGATGACTATCTTTTGGTACGTTATTGCCTAAGAATAAATTGCGTGGAAGTAGCAACTCTCAAGTCGCTCTCAATTTTATCGCACGTCCAAATCCGGTAATTTAACAATTCATTGAAGGGTGGGTAAGGCCATTTTTCCGGGAGGGTTCTGCATCGGCTCCATTATCTTTTGCAAAACGTCAACTGAGGCTGCGGCCTTTGTGGATTCAGCAAATTTTACCTTTGATAATAGAGCCTCCAAAACCGGCAGCATGAGAACGAGGTTTCTGGTCTTAATAACGAAGCTCCACAAAGGTTCGAATTTTTTCCAGCCGCCTGCGTAAAAAAGATGTTTGAGGAAATGTTTGGCAGTATCATGGTTCATGCTAGCCCTGAAGATGTTGTTCCAGTTATAGAACTCCCGGTAGGCCCAGTCATAACCGTTTTTTAATTCAGTGGCAGTGAGACGGGTAGTCTGGTAAACCACATTCCGTGTGTCATACAGGTCCCAGTTGCGGGTTAAGATCCGCCCTTGTTTTTCCATATCCTCAAAGAGTTTGGTTCCGGGATAGGGGGTAAGGATGTGATATGTAGATGTCGTAATGGAATGATTTATGCTCCACTCGACCGTTCGTTTGAAAACATCTTTGTCGTCTTCATCGAGTCCAAAGACAAAACTTCCGTTGATCATGATGCCGAGGGAATGAAGCCGGTTAGCGGCTTTCCCATAATCCCTTTCGAGGTTCTGCTTCTTGTTGCTTTGGCGGAGATTGGCGGCCGAAAAGGTTTCAAATCCCACAAAAAGACTCCGAAGGCCTGCCTCGGCAGCCTTTTCAATCAGATTTCCACGCAGGATAGAATCGACCGTGGCAGCACCCTGGAAAAGCCGGCGCATTCCCTTCATACCTTCAAATAGTCCGGCGGCGAATATCGCGTTTCCAAGCAGGTGGTCGTCGAGGAAATAAAGATGCCGGCCGGGGAGCCTTTCTATTTCAGCCAAAGCATCATCAACCACCTGCGTGTAAAATGACCTTCCGCCGCCAAAGAATGCATCTTTATAACAAAAATTACAGTGATGAGGGCAGCCTCTTGTCACTACAATCGAATTGGGAACCAGGTAGCGAGATCGTTTGATCAGATCGCGACGGATCGGCGGAATTTTCTCAAGGGTCCGGACGGCAGAGTGATATACTTTCTGAGGGGTTTTGTTCCGGAAATCCTTCAGGAAAAGAGGAAATGTGGCTTCGCCCGGTCCAATAAAAATTGTATCGGCGTGCGGTGCGGCTTCTTCCGGAAGGGAGGTGACGTGGAGACCGCCCAGCAAAACATAGGCTCCCTTGGCCTTGTACTGGTCAGCCATGGCATAGGCCCTGTACGCATTGGTGATGTACACTTGTATGATCACCAGGTCGGGCGTGTCATCGAGATCGACCTGTTCAATATGCTGGTCCTGCAAGTCGATTTCGTCTTCGGGATCAAGGTAGGCCGCCAGTGTGGCTAGCCCCAAAGGAGGGAACAAGGAGTATTTGATGGGTCGCCAATAAGGACTTTCGGCTTCCTTCAGGGCCGGTAAGATCATTTTCACTTTCATACGGACAACCTTGTTCGGGCAGTATGTTTGAATACTATTTGAAAGTACTTTCAATTTCAAAGTTAATATATTTTCAATGACATTCCAAGTCCCTGGTACCTTGTCCCCAGTACCAGGTCCCTGGTCTTGAGTTGATAACTCAACTCAAGCCTCAGGACTAATGACTCAAGACTAATTAACCCCCGGCTGCTTGATCACGAACCCGGTCTTTGCTTTTTCC
>JBGPGZ010000092.1:0-11540 GCA_041484175.1 Cyclobacteriaceae bacterium
CTCCTTTATTCAGGGAGCAGGTCATGGCGGCTCACACCCGCATCTGGCCCATCATTTTCTGATGGCCCTTATTGAAGACACCCAACCTTATCCAGACGCCAGGCAGTCTGCTAACATTACCTGCGTCGGTATCCTTGCTCACGAATCGGCTATGAACGGCGGTATGATTATCCGGCTTCCGGAGTTTACGCTAAGTCCGTAATTCGGTAATTCCGCTATTCGGTAATTCAATAATTTGGTGCGTTGATCTTCATGGAATTTGAACAACTTTAGACCTTGGACTTTGGACTTTGGACTTTAGACCTTGAACTTTGAACTTTGGACCTTGGACTTTGAACTCGAAACCCGACTACGCTGAAGCAGCTTCGTCGGGCAGGCCTGAGACCCCAATGACTAATGACCAATGACTAATGACCTTTTCGCGCCGCTTCCATCAATCCCTTGATATAGCCGATTGCAAAAAGTGTTCCGAGTTCACTATAGCCTGGATGCTCGTTGCTGTCGCCTGAGACTGTCGGGACATGATCCGGTCGCATGGGGCCTTTGAAGCCAACCTCAAAATAAGTTTTCATGGCTTTGTACATGTCGGTTTTTCCCTCATCGTGAAAAGTTTCTTCGAAATGCCATTGATCGCCGCGGATATCGCGGAAGTGTACAAAGAATATCTTGCTGCGTTTGCCAAAATACTTTATTACCGATGGGATGTCCTCCCCCATTGTCGCAAAGGTTCCCTGGCAGAGGGTGAGCCCATTGTTTGGGCTTGGATAAAGTTCGATCAAACGCTTGAACGCGTCCGCTGTTCTCATGATCCGTGCAATACCGCGAATCTTAGGAATCGGAGGATCGTCGGGGTGGAGAGCAAGTTTGATCCCGTTCTTTTCTGCTTCCGGTACTACCGCCTTGAGAAAATACTCCATGTTTTTCCACATGGTCTCGTCGGAGAATTCTCCAAACTCCGTTAACGGCAAGTCTTTAACGGATTCATAATCAAAAGCTGTCACGAGTGCGCCCCCCCGTCCCTTTCTTGCCATGTCTGTCCGGGCCCAACTGATCACAGGCATCCAGTTATAACAAATCGTGTCAACGCCAACCCTCTTCATATTGCGCATCAGCGTAATAAAGTTGTCGATTTGTTCGTCGCGGCCGTCGAGTCCGAGCTTTGCTTTGTCCAGCGGCGGTGTGCCCTCCAGTACTTTCCATTGGAGGCCTTTTTTTGTCCACGTTTCTTTTACAGCCAGGAGCGCTTCATATTCCCAGGGTTTTGCATCCGGCAACCCCGCTATTCCCGGGCTCGAAGGAGAAACAGCGCCAAGCACACCCATCTGTTTGGAGAGTTCGATTTTGCGCTCCTGCAGACCGTAAAAATAGGCAAGGCATAAAGTGATATCAGCATCTATTGTAATGTTCGAAATATTTTTATCAAAGTCGATGGTTGAAAGGGCTGTCAGGGAAAGGCTTTGTTGAATGAATTTTCTGCGGGAATTTGACATGGGGATCGATGGATCAACGAGATTAATGATTTTCTAAGTTACGATTTTTAGACTCACCCCCCGACCCTGGCGGGCGGACCCCTCTCAACTTCGTAAAGAGGGGAAGTTGCAAAGGAGAATTATCATTAACTTATCGCATCATAAACCGGTATTCGGTGAGGACCCTTTTCACGCAAAGTCCGCTAGTTTGATCCCAAGAATCCGGGCAAACAGTAGAAGCAATAGAATCAATAGAATCCACAGAATCCAGTAAAACAATGACTAATGACCAATGACCAATAACCTGTAATGAAAACATCATCTACTAGTCTACAAACACTGAAGGGTGAAGCCTTCATGTCCCTCCACAAACGTCCCGGACTATTCGTTTGTCCCAATCCCTGGGATGCGGGCTCTGCGAAGATGCTCGCTAGCTTAGGTTTTGAGGCGCTTGCCACTACCAGCGCGGGGCTTGCATTTTCTTTGGGTAAGTCCGACGGAGAAGGGGCTGTTACGCGCGAGGAGACATTGGAGAATGCGCGCGTAATCGTCGCAGCAACAAGTCTCCCGGTCTCTGCCGATTTGGAAAACGGTTATGGCGATGATCCTGAAACCTGTGCTGAAACCATCCTGCTTGCGGCTAAGGCCGGACTTGTCGGTGGGTCGATCGAGGATGCCACTGGGCGTTCCGAAAATCCTATCTATCCGCTTGAGCTTTCAGTAGAGCGGGTCAAGGCGGCAGTGAATGCCGCCCGGAGTCTCCCCTTCCCTTTCACATTGACGGCGAGAGCGGAGAACCTTCTCTATGGACGCAACGATCTCAAGGACACGATCCGCCGCCTTGAAGCATTTGCAAGTGCTGGTGCAGATGTGCTCTTCGCGCCCGGACTAAAGACACGCGAGGAAATTGACGCTGTCGTCAGGGCGGTGGCACCCCTGCCCGTGAACGTCATCGTCGGACTGACCACTGCGGGCCTTTCCCTGGATGAATTGTCAGCGCTCGGGGTGAAGCGGGTTAGTCTTGGTTCGGCCCTTGCCCGCGCTGCTTATGGTTCCTTTCTCCATGCTGCAAGGGAGTTAGGCGGTAAGGGTACTTACTCCTTTGCATCGGAGACAATACCGTATCGTGAGATTAATGCAATGTTCAAGTTGTAAATATTCAAGTCTCAAGTTTCGGGTTTGGTTTTCTGGGCTTGGTGTCTTGGTGGCAAGCTATCGCACTTTTCTGTGAAACTGAATCTAAAACACAAAAACGCGTTTCAAGTCTCATGCCTGCCCGACGAATCCCGACTTTTCGGGAGTAGTCGGGTTTAAAATCTCAGCTTTAAAGACTCAGGACTAAGGAAATCGGTAGGTCGGTCAAAGTCATTCGTAATTCGTAATTTTTAATTCGTAATTATTATTGCTTTTCTGTTTAACTTAGTTTCCATGACCACGCGTTCCATACTGATCACCATCATCCTCATCGCGGCAATAAACTGCGAGGCCCAGGTGGAGCGGCTGCTTTATGTGGCGGAGGACCACGGGTTTGTTTATCTCTATAATATAAACGACAACCATCGACTGGTCCGGAAATTCGAAGTTCCCGGTACAGGATCTTACAAAGGAGTAAGTGCCGACCCGAAGCGGGGGAAACTTTACCTGAGTTCATTTGTTGGAGATCAATTTGTATGCGTTGACCTCCGATCGGAAAAGATCGATTGGTCTATTCCTGTCAATGGTTATCCCGACAGCCATGCCATGACCCCGGATGGAAAATTCATTTATCTTCCCAAGAGGCATGGGAGAGCCTGGGATGTGATTGACGCCGATTTGAAACAAGTGGTCGCCACGATACCGATTCAGCATGGAAACCCTCACAACACGTGGTGCAGTAAAGACGGAAGCAAAATGTACCTCTCGGCCATGGGAAATGAAAATTTGTATGTCGCCGACGTGATGACCAATACGATCATCAAAACCATCGGGCCTTTTCAGCCTGATCCGGGTGCGGAATGGGGATGGATCGACAATACGATCAATGGCCCCAAAGGAATCCGGCCCTTCGCCATTTCAGCAGATGACCACTATTGCTACGTCAACCTGGATGGCGTCCTGGGTTATGAGATTGGCGACCTTGAAAGCGGGAAACGGATTGGCCGTGTCGAAATTCAGGGATTTGAAAAGATCCGCGGCCAGCATTTAACCGCCAGTCATGGCGTGAATATTACACCCGATCAAAAAGAAATATGGGTTTCCAATGATGCCGGCCCTTATATTCATGTCTTCGACCGGACGGTTACACCCCACCAGCAAATTGCCAATATCAAATTAAACCGGAAAAACGGCTGGATATCTTTCAGCATCGACGGCAAGTATGCCTACCCATCATGCGGCGATGTGATTGATACGCAAACTAAAAAGATCGTTGCCCGGATAGTTGAAAGCGAGAAACTGGTGGAAGTTCAATTTGAAAACGGCAAGCCAACTCTTGCGGGGAAGCGATAGGCATGGGCATTAGTCATTGGTAATTGGTAATTGGCGTTTTAGTAATTAGTAATTTGGTACAGAATCTCTAACTTGAAATTGGAAACGGAAAACCTGAAACTTGAGGAGCCTACCTCCAACACCAGTGACTAATGACCAATGACTAATGACTAACTAACGTGTTTATCAAAAACATAATTGCATGAAAACAATCACAACGACCTTGATTTTATTTGTCCTTTTTTCTTCAATGAACCAAACCGATGGCTGGATCAGTTTGTTTGACGGCAAGTCACTGGATGGCTGGAAAGCCAGTGAGCGCCAGGGCACATTTACCGTGGCCGATGGGGCGATTGTCGTATCGGGCGACCGCTCGCATTTGTTTTATGATGGCCCGGTAAAGAATCACGACTTCAAGAATTTTGAGTTCAAAGCAAAGGTGATGACTACCCCGGGATCGAATTCCGGGATGTATTTTCATACCACTTTCCAAGCAGAAGGGTTTCCATCGACCGGCTATGAGATCCAGGTGAACAATTCCCACACCGATTGGCGCAGGACCGGAAGCATTTACGCGGTACAAGATGTCAAGGAAGCCCCTGCCAAAGACAATGAGTGGTTCACCCAGCACATTATTGTTCAGGGCAAGAAGATCACCGTAAAAATCAATGACAAGGTTATTAACGAATATACGGAGGGTGAAAGCGGTAGACAGCCTACCGGTACCTTTGCTTTGCAAGGACATGATCCGAAAAGCAAGGTTTACTACAAAGACGTAATGGTAAAGCCGTTACCGGATTAATACATGCGTCATCATCCTTTCCGGTGTTCTCCCGGACAACAATCCCAAGGCCTAAGAACCAAGGCCTAGGGCCCAATGACCAAGGCCCAATGACCAACGACAGTTTGCCTACTGCCTACTCATTAGGCTTGGGAAGCATCTGATTCAATTTCAACTCATCAATATCCATATCCCTCTCCACTTGCCGGATCGCAACATCGCTGAATTTTCCATCCTTGTGAAGTTTCAGAAGCAGCTCCCTTTGAAATCTTCCGATCTCAATCTGCGCTTGTTGCATGTGCGTAAGCGTCCTCACCGGCAACTGATCTTCCTCCTTTTCATTTCGCTTATGCCGGCTGATCTCCTTGACCAATTTTCCGGCTGACAGCTCGTATTTGTTCTTTAATTCCGACTTGATACGATCATCCAATTTTGGATAATATTCATAGTCGATAAAGTGCAGCGTGCTGTTGACCAAATACAACTGCAGCTCCTTTTCTTCTTTATCCTCCATGTTGTGCGAAGGCTTCACACCAAGCAGGCGGATCAACAGCGGAAGCGAGAGGCCCTGCACGACCAGGGTCACGAATATGACTACAAAACAAAGAAATAATATCAGGTGTCTTTCCGGAAAAACTTTGCCGTTATGGAACGTAAGCGGCAAAGCAAGCGCCGTTGACAGGGAGATCACACCCCTGGTTCCTGTCCAGGCAACAATTAATACATTTTTCCAGGTGTCTTTCTGCTCTTTGCCAGCCGGTGCGGAGGTGCCGGCTTTCTTTTTCCAGCTGAAAAGATGCAACGCCCAGGAACTTGTGAAAACCCATAAAATGCGCACCAGGACGGTGACCAGGCTGATAATTAATCCATAACCGATCAGCGCCGGCAATGTGTAATTGGTCAGTTGCTTTAAAATGCCGGGCAATTGCAGGCCGATGAGAATAAAGACAAATCCGTTCAACATGAATATAAGCGTATCCCAAATGACCGTTGTCCGCATCCTGGTCTGGTAAGAAAATATTTCAGGCGAGCGATAAGCGATGATAAGCCCTGTGGTTACGACGGCCAGTATACCGGAAGTATTCACTTGCTCTGCGCTTAGATAAGATAAAAATGGAGTCAGCAGTGTAAGACTGGTTTCAACGATGGGATAGTTGACAATCTTTTTATGGATGAATATTAAGATATAGCCGACCATCAGGCCAATAAGGATACCCCCACCCGCGACGAACAAAAACTGAAGACCGGCTTCCCAAAAAAGAAAACTGCCAGTAATGCTCGCAGCCAGTGCATAGCGGTAGGCAATCAGGGCAGAAGCGTCATTCACCAGACTTTCGCCTTCCAAAATAGTGATCACCTGTTGGTTCAGGCCGAGCCCTTTGATGATGCCGGTCGCAGCGACAGCATCCGGCGGAGAGACGATGGCACCCAGGAGAAATGCGAGCGGCCAGCCAAACTTTGGAATAAAAAAATGGGCGGTAACTGCAACCGCGGTCATGGTAAAAAAGACAAGGCTGATGCCCAATGCCGATATGGGTCTTATATTGGTCTTAAAGTCATGCCAGGAGGTCCGGGAGGCTGCATCATAAAGGAGGGGTGGCAAGAAAAGCAGGAAGACGACATCCGGATCAAGCGCCATATCGGGCAATACCGGTACAAAGCCAATGATCAATCCAACCAGCACCAGAAGAACGGGATAGGGAAGTTTCAGTTTATCGATAAGAGCTGATAAACTGACCAAAACCGCCAGTATAAAGATAATGACCTTAAAATTTTCCATTGTTTCCGGTTCTCCCTCCTGGCCTCTAAATAGGTCCACAGCAGCACCGTGACTACTGTTACAAAATATGTGCCCGGGAGGATGTTGGACTTTGTTGCAGAATTTGAGTTTTCAGGCTTGTCATCGTCAGACTCTCGTTTTTTTTGTAATTTCATCCCCGCTGGTGTAAAAAGACTGACTCTTTTAAGAAAATCAAACCCCCGTTGAAGGACGTGTTTGTAAGGACATATTGCTCCTTTGAAGCAATTGAGCCCGTCATGTGGTTATCGGGAATGTTTGGGGCAGGGCTTTTTCGATACAACTATGTAACGAACGAAATCAAAAACTACCGGATTCATCACCCCCACTGCGCACGGTATCTTATAGCTTCAATGGTTGAAAAATCCATGAATAGAAGATTTTCTGTTCTCGGAATTACTCTTTCTCAGGTTGCGTCCATTTCGCCATTGCGCAAAACATTGAACTCAAGTTTATCCGTTGAAAAAAACCTAAACCCCACATCCCATAGAAACTGATCGTGGAGAGTTTATAAAATTGAAAATTACCGTGAGGGGAATAATCTTTTTTCAGGTAATCTTCCATTGCGTCATAGCGCAAGACAACGACATCAGGTTTAACCTTGTAGAAGGCACAAACGGGAAACCGCTGGGTAGAATCACGGCCATTACCCAGGATCCTCATGGATACATGTGGTTCGCGGGAAGCAAAGAAAAATGCCTTTACCGCTATGACGGCAACCGCATGATCAGTTTCAGGCAGGATAGTCTAAATCCAAATTCCCTTGGAGGAACTGACCTGAAAACGGTTTACGCTGATGACGTAGGAATGATCTGGATAGGGTTTGGTGATGTTTTTGGGATCAAAGCGCATTCCGGTTTGGATCAGTTTAATCCGGCAACCGGCATCTTCAAACATTTCCGGCATGAGAAAGATGATCCCGGCAGCCTGAGTAGCAATGGGGTAAACGTTATTCTAAAGGATCGTCAGGGTAGATTTTGGGTTGGCACGGGTAATGGCCTGGACCGGCTTGACGGGAAGACGGGTAAATTTTTTCACTACAGGAATGAACCGGGCAATCCGGCGAGTCTGAGCAGTAATGTGGTCAGGGAAATTTATGAAGACCGCCAGGGAGTGATCTGGATTGGAACAGGACGTTACCCTTGGCTTAAAATGGATTTGGAGGATGGCGGACTTAACCGGTTGAAGCCCGATGGTACATTTACCCGTTACCTGCATGATCCCCAAAACTCCCGGAGTCTCATCAATAATAAGGTAGGGTCGATCTTTGAAGACAGCAGAGGAGTTTTCTGGATCGGCACCGCCGGTGATGGGTTACATACCATGGATCGTGATCATGGCAGTTTTGAAAGGCATCCCTATGACCCCACCAGACCGGACCAGTTAAGCCGGCCTGCTCAAAGAGCAGGTGATGAAAATAGGATCACGTTTATCCGCGAGGATGGTGAAGGCGCGATCTGGATCGGAACGAATGGCTCCGGCATCAACCGCTACGATACCCGGTTAAAAAAAATTACCCATTACGAATCGATTCATGGATTCCCTGACAGAGTTGATTGGGATGCCTCCACATCAAGCGACGGTGTGTTATGGTTAAGTACAGAGGACAATCTCTTTCGCATTGATCCATTTCGCAGGACGATGGATGATATTGGCACCGGTGAACCGGCGATCAGTTTTCTGGAAGATAAAGAAGGATTCTTCTGGGTTGGAACAGATGGAAACGGACTATTGCAGTATGATCAACAGCAAAGGTTGATCCATCGGTTTAACTATGACGCATCGAATCCATCCGGCCTTTTCGATAACATAATACCGTCCCTGTTTCAAAATCTGGGTGACACCATTTGGCTGGGCACAACCAAAGGGATTGGGATCTTCGACAAAATCACCAAACATTTTTCCATTTTTCCCCCTCGTAAGATCGGATCTAACGATACGGTCACCAATCCGGTAAACACAATTTTGCAGGACAAACAGGGGTCGATATGGTTTGCAAGGCTTTTTGGACTTCTCCGGTACAACCCTCAAGACGGATCCATAAAAGAATATCATCCGAATCCAAAGGACTCCGGTACCATCGCTTCAGACAGGATATACTGTGTATTGGAGGACCGATCGGGAGAGCTTTGGGCAGGGGCGATGGAACAAGGAGGAATCAGTCGTCTAAACAGGCAATCGGGAAAGGTCGGGATTTATCTGAAGGGCCTGGGTATTACCAGTATAGTTGAGGATATGGATGGGATCATCTGGGCCGGAACGGACAAAGGCCTATACCGGTTCAACAAGGGTGCTGATCACTTTTCTGCTTTTTTTGATCCTCAGTCTGAGTTTGGTAACGTCTGGATTAATGGCATGATCGAAGATAACGCGAAGAATTTATGGATCAGTACTCCATCAGCAATCGTAAGAGTAGATCCGGGGAGGAATGCAACATTTACCTTTGGAAGTAAGTTTGGCATACCTGCGAACAGCCTGGCATATAGAGGAATCTACAAGACAAGGTCCGGGAGAATATTCGTAGGACATAAAAAGGGGTTCTATGCTTTTTCACCGGCGCTACTCGATAACAAAATACAGCCTTTGAAAATTATCATAACAGGAATTTCCATCGATAACTTTCCGCTGCTGCAGGGGAAAGAAAGCCCTTTACCGGAGCCGGTCGAAGAAATCAGCGAATTGGTACTAAAACACAATCAGAACAATTTTACCCTTAATTATGCCACCCTGGATTACCGGGCGCCGGAAGCAAATAGATATTTTACCATGTTGGAAGGTTATGATAACACATGGCGTGAAGCAGTCGGTGATAAGAGTTCTTATTACTTCTCGGTACCCCCGGGTAAATATACATTCCGTTTAAAGGCTTACAACAGTGATGGCGTAAGGGGAGAAAAAGTCCTGGCCATTCGAATCGATCCTCCCTGGTGGAAAACCTCGTGGGCGTATGCGGGCTGCTTGTTGCTCGCCGCCGGGATACTGGCAGGGGCGCGGCGCACGATCATCCAGCGCGAACGTCTCAAGTCAAATTTAAAGTTGGAACAAATAGAAAGGGAAAAGGAACATATCCGATTTGAGAAGGCTAAGGAGGTTGACAAAATGAAAACTTCTTTCTTTACCAATATCTCCCACGAATTTCGCACACCGCTCACCCTCATCAAGGGCCCTGCCCAAAATCTTTTGGAAGAATTTTCAAACAAACCAAAAGTCAGGGAACAGCTCGAATTAATTCAGCACAATTCCGACCTTCTGCTAAAGCTGATCAATCAACTCCTCGACCTTGCGAAACTGGAAACAGGGAACCTCCAGGTGGTAAATACCGAAGGCGATTTGAGTGCATTCCTGGAGGTGCTTGTGCATTCTTTCTCTTCGGCTGCTCTGCAAAAGGAAATCAAATTCCATGTCAGGTTTCCCGAGATCCGCTATCAAGTCAGCTTTGATAAAGACAAGTTGGAAACGATTCTCTTTAACCTGATCGGCAACGCGATCAAGTTCACGCCGCCATTCGGGAAATTAACATTTGAAGGGATCGTCGAGAATAGCCCTCCTATCGGTGGGAAATTGATCATCATTGTTTCCGACACCGGGATTGGAATTCCATTGGAGCATCAAGCCAAAATATTCGAACGCTTCTACCAGGTGAACGAGGGCGGGGCACACACGGAAGTCGGCACGGGAATAGGGCTTTCACTCGTAAAAGAGTTGACTGAACTGTTGGGAGGAAAAATCACTGTGAACAGCGAACCCGGCATTGGAAGCGAATTCCATGTCGTGTTGCCCCTGAATATCATCGGCATTCTTAACGGAGCTGATAATCTGACGAAACCGGAGGGCGCGGCGGCGCTCCCGCAGGAAGGGACAACAGCAGATGAAAATGACGGTGTTACTGAAAAACCGAAAGTGCTGGTCGTGGAAGACAATACGGGCCTGAGAAAGTTCATCATCGCATCCCTCGGAAGTGAATATGAGTTCCTGGAAGCCGCCGACGGAAAACAGGGTCTGGAAATTGCATCGGGTGAAATTCCCGAGCTCGTGATCAGCGATGTGATGATGCCGGTGATGGATGGCATCACGATGACTGGTAAAATAAAGAATGACATTCGCACCAGCCATATCCCCGTCATCCTGCTGACAGCTAAATCCACGGAGGAAAGCAAGCTCTCAGGCCTTGACATCGGGGCGGATGATTACCTTATTAAGCCGTTCAATAAAAGTGAGTTGGTTATTAAAGTGCGAAATGCGATCGCTTCCCGCATCAAAATCCGGGAGAAGGTAAGGCTTGAGCTGCTGAGTGAGGCACCTAAAATAGAAGCCACCTCCGAAGAGGAACAATTCCTGGTGAAAGTAAAGGAAACCATCTTGAGCAGATTGGCCGATGAACAATTGAGCGTCGAATCACTGGCGCGGGACCTGGGATGGAGCCGTGCTCAATTCTATCGCAAAGTAACAGCCTTGACCGGCCAACCCGTCAATGAGCTTATCCGCAGTTTCCGTCTTCAAAAAGCCGTACAACTGCTGGATCAACATTGGGGACCCGTTTCACAGGTGGCCTATGAAGTGGGCTTTTCAAACCCCTCTTATTTTAGCAAATGTTTTAAGGATCAGTTCGGTGTATCACCCTCTGAATACGCATCCAGGATAAACTGAGTCTGCCTGCAAGGCACGTCAGCCCGGTTACTTCTTCCTTAGGCCGCTGCCTTTTGATTTCAAAATCCACGCTTCAAACCCATCAACAAGTTTTGATCCAATAAGTCAGAATTCCGCGGTTTTGAACCATTTTCTATAGGAAATGAGACGCTTTTGTTATGGTTTAAAAAAGACCAAAATCCTCCCTCTTTTGATGAATCAAATGAATCAGTAGACGAACCATCCGAGGTGGTACCAGGCCCTGTTGACGGTGCACATTTGTTCGACAACAATTTCACAGCAAATGTCAACAGGAATGAAAAGCACAATCAAAAAATTTAACGCGCAGTGGCCCTTTGCGATTGCGCAATTCGTTTTGATAGCCCTGACTTCTTGTTCA
>JBGPGZ010000093.1:0-11502 GCA_041484175.1 Cyclobacteriaceae bacterium
AATGTTCCAGGTTCCAGGTTAACTTTAGACTTTGGACTTGAAACTTTAAACTTTAGACTTGTACCTTTACGCTCTGCCACGATTCTTTGCTAACGAGTCCTGTGAAACGAATCTTCTTCATTCTTATCGTGTCCATTCTTGGGGCGATCGGATTTTATTTTTTATGGGAAATCAATCACCCACCCGTTGTCAAGGCCTGGGACCTGGTGCTGGAAGAATCGGTTCTTGTGTATGAACATAAGAAAAATGCAACAAACGATTATGCCGACATTGTCCTTTCATTACTGCCGGATTCGATCCCAAAGGATATTCTGAACGCAAATGAATTCCTGGTTTCAATTCACGTCACCGGAAAAGAGGATTTAGGCGCTATTCTTTATTTGGCAGGCTCCCCTGAAGTTGAAAAGAAAATATCCTCGGCGCTTAAATCCATACCGTCGTCGAAAGAAAGAAATTTTGAGGGCTATCGGATTACCGAGGTTGCTAACCCTGGACAGAAGATCCTTTCCGCCGTTATTATTGATCACGTCTTTGTGATAAGTCAGACTTCATTTCTGATAGAAGACGTCATCCGCTTGGCAAAGGCCAGGGAGAAGCAGAATTTCATAAAGGACAACAAAACACTATTTCAGTTTTCAAGCATGGACCCCGGTGGGGGCAATGCATACCTGAACCTCTCCAGGATTTCAAAATTCTCCATGCTTTTTCTAACCGGACAAGATTCAAACCCGATTTTGGACCGGTTTGCCAAGTCTGGGGTGGTTGAGATGAAGTGGGAAAAGCAAGCATTGTTGCTCAGTGGTTTTGCGGTTGATAGTATGGCGACCGGGTTATCGATCTTATCACTGTTTAATCAGCAACGCCCGGTTCCGCTGACATTGCATCGTATTACTTCCAACCGCACGGGATTATTGGTTCATTATGGCATTTCAGATTTCAATGCCTGGACAGAGGACCGTTTAGCGTTTTGTAAAGCCGCCCACATGCAGGTGGCCGACTCGATAACGAATTTAGAAAGGGATCACGGATTCGATGCCAAGGCGTTCTATCGGGCGTTAGGGGATGAAATGGGAATATGCAAGGACGGTATTTTTGCACAAGAAATGTTTATTGTCAAGTTAAGAAATCCATCTGTCGTTTTGAATCAATTGAAAAAGCTTCGTCGGGAAAGACGGGCGGATGCCTTGGCGTTTGAGACTTATTCACATTATCAGATTAATATGCTCGATGTACCATCCTTGCCTGTTGCCATGTTTTGGCCATTGAATGAAAGGAAGATGAATTATTATTTAGTAGCCGATAATTATCTGATTTTTTCGGAAGATCTCGATGATATGAAGTCGTTTGTCAGGGATATGGAAGCCGAGAGCACCTGGGGAAAATCAACAGAGTGGAATCAATTTTTGTCGACATCGTCGGAAACTAATTTGGGTATTATTTTCGATGCATTGAATTGGTGGCCTTCGTTGCGGAACAGGCTCAATCTGAAATGGCGATCGATTGGAGACTCCACGCGTTTCCTGGATTTGAGCCGGGGCTCGTTTCAATTCAGCCGGTTGGAGAAGCACTACTATTTCAACGGCGTTTTGCGGTTCAATCCAAAGCATCTGCGTACACCGCTTGCACCAAAAGAAAAGTACCGGGAGATCTCAGTACCTCAAACGATCACTTCACCGCTCACGGTTGTCCGGAATCATAATACAGGAAGCTATGAACTGCTGACCCAGGACGAAGGGAATAATCTTTTGTTATTTTCAGCCGGACTAAAAAGTATTTTTAGCGTAGCACTGGATGGAAAAATCAAGTCGGAGATTCATCAAATTGACTATTATCAGAACAGAAAACTCCAGTATTTATTCGCCACCGGAAGGAGCATCTACCTCATCGACCGGCTTGGAAATCCCGTGAAAGGGTTTCCCCTGAGGATCTCGGCGAAAGATCAGATTCATTTCCTGACGCTCATCGACTATGATAATTCCAAAAATTACCGGTTTCTTGTTTCGGATACACGAGGAACAATAACAGCCTATGACCGCGAAGGAAAACTGCTGCCCGGCTGGAAGGTAATCGAATTGAATAAGGAATTATGGGTTGCGCCACGCGCGGTGAGGGCCAGGGGAAAAGACTACATCGTCGCCATCACGCAGGAGGCGACATTGAATGTATTTAACCGGCGTGGTGAACCGGTCAAAGGATTTCCTGTCAACCTTCCCTGGAAACCTGGTGGTGACTGGGTATTTGAAAAACTGGGCAACCAGGAAGTAATTACCATGGTCAGTGAAGATGGTGTGATGGCACAAATAGATCTGAAGGGAAATACAATCAGCAGCAATAATCTGGTAAAGTCACTGGCCGTATCAACATTTGCCCTTGTTCCCTCTCCAGAAGGAAGCTCTTACGTTATCAGCCGGATTGATCAAAATAAACTGACGGTTTTGAACAGCCGGGGCGAAGTTATTTTCGAGAGCGAAAACCCTGGAGCGTACGAACAATACCTAAGCTATTTCACCTTGGGCCGGGGCCGCCTCCTATTCGCGTTTACAGATCCACAGCAGGAGTTTACCTATTTTTTTGACGAAAAAGGAACGCCTGTTTTTTCACAACCACTCGAAAATCGCGAAAAGCCCTCCATCCTTGTAGAAAAGTCGGGAGATATTTATTTCTTTGGTGTCAGCAAAAACAAAATACGCAGCTATCATCCAAAATAAACCATGCATTAACCGTCATGTTCGTGAAGACATTGCTTGTTTTCTTTGTTTTCATTTTGTTTTCAGGAGCAAATGCGGTTGCCCAGGTTGATACTGAAAAATGCAGAACCGGCCGTGAAGTTGAAATGCGCGTGGACAACGATTTTCTTTTCATTGAAGACTACTATTATACCGCCGGCCAGGATTTGTTTTTCAGGAAATTGGCGAATCCCCGGGGAAGATTGTTCAAAATGGCAGGCGGAAACAAAGGGGATTCGGCCAAGGTGATATTGCAATACCGGTATGGAATAAAAATTTTCACCCCTACCCTTATCGAGTCCAGCAATACCCGGTACATGGACCGTCCTTATGCGGGATGGAATTTTGCAAGCGTGGGCGTGTCCAGTTTTCCAACCGCTACCACCGGCAATCACTACGAAGCAGAAATAGGCATGGTTGGCAAAATGTCAGGGATGGGGCAATTGCAACACTGGATTCATAAAATGGAAGCCTACGAAGCCCCCAAGGGATGGGGTACTCAAATTAATAATGAGTTGGTAGTTAATATGTATTACTCCCGCTTTCAAAACTGGAAGCTCGCCGAGGAAGCTGATGTGGTCAGTCAATCTTCGGTTCAGGCGGGTACTGGAGGAAACAAGATTTCCCAGGAATTAACCTTGCGCCTGGTTCAATTTAACCCGATCAACAATTCCGCCTACACGCAGAGCAGGCTAAGTTGGAGCTCATCGGACAAAAAAGAGGAGGCATTCATTTTTGCCGGGTTTAGCGTTGATTATGTCGTCTCCAATATTTTTATTGAAGGGAGTTTATTCAAGCAAAACCAAAGCATTTTCACAATTCCTGCAGAGCGTTGGGTTTTCAATCGCAGGATTGGAATCATGTATTCAAGCCGGCGTGTTTCCTGGGGCATCACTGGCTATCACCTCTCCAAAGAAATTAGAAAAGGAACTGCGCATAACTATCTCGGTCTGAATTTAGCGGTACGTTTTTAATTGAGTTTGCGGCATCCGCATCGTATACCAACTTATTGTGGGTCGTGCGTAAATTCGGGTTCACTTCATCGGAATCTTGTTTTTACTTTCAAGCCTTAAAATTGGCTCTGAGAACGTATTTCTATTTGATTGAGTAATCGTCAATTCTTCATTCGTCCAAAATAGGGCGTAATCCGTACGCCGAAGGATACTCCGCTAAAGTCAATTTCGCGCACGGGAGGGACAGGAGCGCGCGAGTAACCGTTGTCTACCGGTGCCGAAGCAAAGTCGGCTCCCAGGAAGAAATCAGTATCCATCAAATAAAGGCGAGCTCCATACCCGGCTTCCAGGCGCAACCCAGCCGTAGTTGCTTGACATTCTTCGAAGGTCATTTGGTGCGTGAAAATTCCAACACCAGCAAAAATTGAATGGAAGTCTCTCAGTGGCAGGTAATAATTGAAGACAATGCCCCATGAATTTCGATGCAGATCGAAATCGGTATCGATCCCATCAAACGACATCGATTCTTTTTTTTTCGGGGCCCAGGCATATTCATACATCAACCGTATTCTTGAATTTTTGGTAGGAACCAAGGTGAGGGAGAAGTTTACAAAGGTGTTTCCATACAGTGTAAAATCCGAAAGCGTGTGATGTTTGATCGGAAAGAAAGTGTAGAGAAGGCTGGCGGACTTGTTGAATCCATGGTAGGTGAGATAATCTCTTATATACCGGTTTACTTCAGAAGGATTGATCGCCTCTGTACCAAATTGAAAAGCTCCGGTGACTTCGAATTTTGAGGAGTCCGCTTTCAATATCTTAGGATTTCCAAATACGACCTGGCCTGAAACGAACGTGGGGGTTAGCCACGATAACAAGATGACCATCCAGCAATAATTATTCATTCTTTTTGATATTAAATGAATATGAATTCTTGTAGAATGAATGATTTACTTCTATAAAATAGTTTTTGGAAACAAAAATGGAGCTCCTTGGAATTATTTCGTTGGTGATCATAAAGCGATGGTTCGGGAGCTCTAATTTTCTTATTTGATGGAAATCCTGGAAGAACACGCCTGAACGATTGGACAATAGATACCGGGATTTGCTGAAGGCGATGGCGTAGTGAGCAAGAGGATATGTGTGAATGAATCCCCGCATTCTGAAAGTGCTTGGGTGGAGGCCCAGAAACCGAGGAGTATCTGTGGTTAGTGGCAAATACACAACATCCTGAAACCGAATCTTTGTAAAGTCGATCATCGACCCGGTCATGGAATAACCCCTTGACGAGGTAACAAAAGACTCAAGGAGGAGTAGTGGAAACGCCGCAACACATTTGGCAATGTACCCTCCGAGCGTCCCGCTGGTAAATGTTTCGCCAATCAGGTAGGGTTTTCCATTAGGATCATAGACAAGGTCTTCCCACATGAATTTTGTAAAGGCTAAGGGAGCCAAATTGAAATCAAGTTCCTCTGATCTGCCATCGGGCCGGTATTTCAAAATAAATGGTTTGCCGGTAAGAGATTCACTTACGTTGCTTCCGGGGAAACTCCTCCCCGTAATTAACAAACATGAGTCCTGCGTGAAAAAGTGATTGTCGTAGGCACGCGTTTCTTTTTGATGAAGAAAATCCGTTGTTGCAATCTCATTTCCAGTCGTTGCATCGAGAACGGAAGCTTTTAGCAGCCGGCTTCTCAGATGCTTTTCAATTTGCAGATTGAGCAGGGTGGAGGAAAGGGGAATGACGCTTAACCTAAAAGGAAGATCGGTTCTTGAAATGTTCCGCGACCATACTTTCTCGCCCGACCAATTGAGCCTGGTAAGCTCCCAATTTCGCTTGTTGGTCGCCAACATAACGTAAAGACCATCGGGCCTGGCTATCGATTGAAATTCAAGCCGGTTTCTAGCACTCTTTTTGATTTTAATGCCCAGGGAGAAAACCTGTTGACTCCGGGTTTCCCTGTCAACCGCGTATAGTTGCAGCCCATTCCGAGAATCAAAAAGACAATATGTGTGTTGGCCAACTTCAGCCAGAGACAAAGCCTGGAAATCGCCCGGTAACCTGATGAGAACCGTGTCCTGGATATTGAGTAAGGTGTCAAAACGAATAAGTCTGAATGTTGAGTTGGATAGGTCAGGTACGAGCTGTTTTCTAAATTGTCCGGAACTGTTTTTTGAAAGCCTTTTTGAAATCTTATAAACAAGTTGAAAAGAATTGGAGCCCGTTTTCCCATAAACCGGGGCGCTGAGTCCACCATCAAGAACTTCAATGGATTGAGCGGAACTGCCTGCTGATAAGAGGAAAAGATAAATGAAGGTGAATAATCCTGGTTTCATTTGTATTGCGCAGTTTACTTTGCTGCTGAACTCGATGAATTCTCTGATTGCAATGTTGTGGTATAACTTATATTGGTGAGGATAACCGTTGTGGTTACTCTTTTTTTGCGATCAGTGCTGGAATAAATGGCATAGGAGCCCATTTCAGTGCAAAGTCGAAACTTCAGATATCTTTCGACTGCCGATACTTGATCTTTCTCAATGTTGAAGGCGAGGGAGTGATTGAGTAGGTTATACTCGGCTTTTAGTATGGCCGAATTTGTGTCTGAAGAAAGGCCGGCATCGGCAACATAATTGAACACACTCATGTCTACCTGAGCGTCTGGCCCACCGAAAGCTGCAATCAGTTCGCATACATACATTAAATATTTGCTGGAGTTATGTTTTATTTTATCCGGCTCCTTCCATTGAAAAGTATGACCTATCAAGTGCGGGTACATACGTCCCTTTTTGTCGTTGATATGGGCAAAACTATCCCCTAAGCGGTGAGCCGCTATCCCTTTCTCTCTTGCCGTTTTGGCTTCCTTAAACATGTTCAGGGAGATCAATTTTTCTTTTTCCGGATTTCCTCCTGTCAAAGCGTGAATTTTCCGTTGCGCTTTCGGGTACATGAAGGTGTAGCGGGTTCTCACACAATAGCCATCCGAATTGATGATATTGTCCGGGTATTCAGCACTAAATGCGATTGCTTTTGCTTCCGGGATCTTTAATTGGGTTGCTATTACCAAAACTGTCCAGTAGTGCCCGTCAGTTTCGTAACAAATTTGTTTTACTGATTGGGCTTCTTCGGGCCCGGTAATTTTTCCACAGGGGATCGCAAAGATTATCCGGTTGGGAAGTAGCGCAAAAATTGCCAAGGCATAGACGAATATTTTCATGTGCTGTGATTTTTGGGTTTCTTATTGAAAACTCCTTCTTCTCTAAGCACGTCCGAATTGACGTGTCAAAAGTGTGAGTAATTGAAGGACGGACGCTAACTTCAATCGGCCAATTCGTAACACTTATCTGACTGAGAAACCCGTTACGGATATTTTCAAAATTTATTTCCCCTTAGATGAGCTTCCTTTTGCAAAGAAGAACAGGGGTATCAATTTACAAATGGGTTTTGAAGTGCTTACACTGATACGGATCAACCGTTTCCTGACACAGGTCGGTCTGAATGTGGATTATTTTCCTGCTTCCGTGCCGGAAGGATGGGTTTTCAGGAATTCCATCGGGGTAGTGCCAAACTTTTCTTTAAACACCTTGGCGAAGTAAGAAAGATTGTTAAAGCCCACCTGGTAAGCGACTTCTGATACATTTCCCACTTTTTTCAGGAGTAGTTCTGCCGCCCGGAGAAGCCTGATATGACGAACAAATTCATTGGGAGAAAACCCGGTTACCGCATGCAGTTTTCGGTACAATTGAGTTTGGCTTACTCCCATTTCCCGGGCAAGCGGCTCTACTCCAAAGCTTTCTGCCGTCATTGAGCGTTCAACGACCTCCAGTACTTTTATAAGAAAACGTTCATCGGCCGAGTTTACAGTTACCGATGATGGTTTCACTTGAGATGGAGTTGCAAATTTTGTCCGCAATTGCTTACGACTGGTAATCAGGTTTTGGATTCGTACTTGCAACTCATCCACGCTAAAGGGCTTTGGTATATAATCGTCAGCGCCCTCCCGATAGCCCTGAATCCTGGACTCAACATCAGCTTTGGCTGTCAAAAGAATAACCGGGATATGGCTGGTCCGTTCATCCTGCTTTATTTCATGGCATAGTGAAAGGCCGTCTTTTTTGGCCATCATCAGATCGGTGATGATGAGGGTGGGTATTTCCTTGATGGCGATAGCAAGACCTTCTTCACCGTCGGCTGCTTCAAAGACCCGAAAGGCATGGATAAACTCATTTTTTAGATAATATCTCAATTCAGCATTGTCTTCAATGATCAGAATAGACTCTGATTTTATGTTAATTTCATCATGGATCTGGGATGTGGTCATTAATTCCACAGGAGCCCACCTATCTTCTCCTTCCGCGTAAGTTGTCGCATTCGATCCGACCTTAATATCTTCCGCCTGAAAAGCTTCGGGACCCAGTGGTAAACACAACGTGAACGTAGATCCCTTTCCGGCTTCGCTTGAAACGCTGACCGAACCGTGGTGTAGCTCAATAAATTCCTTCACCAATGCCAGCCCAATTCCAGAGCCCTCAAATTCGCGGGTAAGGGAGTTATCGGCCTGGTAAAAGCGGTCAAATATTTTGGTGATATGTTCTGAACCGATCCCGATACCCCCGTCATGCACCGCTACCTCCGCATATCCATTGATGAAGTCCTCGTTACTCGGGCGCTGACATATGACCACGGAAATGAATTGCCCGGCCGATGTAAACTTAAATGCATTGGCCAGTATGTTATTGAATGCCTTTTCGATTTTATCGCTGTCAAAATATACCTCGAGCGAGTCGGCCTCGGAATAAAACTGCAACGAGATTCGCTTGATGTCGGCTAATGATTGGAATTCGTTTACGCGGGTCAAAACAAAATCAACAATGTCATTTTTTGAAACCTGGATTTTTATAGTTCCGGTCTCCAGCCGGGAAAGATCAAGGAGTTGATTAACCAAGCGCAATAAGCGAGAGGTATTCTTGTGCATAATTGAATACTCAATTTTGTCATCGAGGTTAGAGGAGTTCTTAAGGCGCTTCTCGAGAGGGGCAAGAATCAATGCCAGGGGCGTGCGGAATTCGTGCGAAATATTGGCAAAAAAACGTGACTTCACCTGGTCTAGTTCCTGAATTTTTTCAGCTTCAAGTTTTGTGAGTGACAGCTGCTCGTTGATGATATGCTCTTTCAACAAATTCTTCTTTGTTACAGAAAGGTATCTTGATAAATAATGGGAGTAGGCTATAAATGGCGAAATGAACCCCAGCAGGATAAACAGAACTCTTAATACCGGATACTCTTTGTGCCATACGTTAAAGAGGTCGGCTCCGAAGAAGACCCACATGATCATTAGTAACAGCGTAGCAATAACGATAAGATAGAAGTTGGGTATTTTCTTTACCAGCCCGATGATGCAGCTTGCTCCGATGACAATATAGATCGTGCTTCGAAGTATAATTTCGAGCGGCGCTGAGAAAATACTCAAATTGGAATTGATGATAACCAAAGCGCAACCCGTCGCGTAGACCCAGGCGAAGAGTTGGATAATTTTCTTAAACTTGGGAAGGATCGAAGGAATGATGTAATAGGTAACAAAGTATAGAATGGCAGCATTGGCGGCAAGGTCGGTTAAAATATTGAGTTTATGCGCTCCGGACCCTGTTTCAGCTTCCTGGGTAAATGTGAAGTTGATAAACACCATCAGCATGCCCAATGCATATACAAGATTGGCTTTCCGGCTCGGGTTATACATGAACAGGATCAAGTGGAGGACTGCCATTGCCAGGTAGAATCCCCCCAGAAATTTATAGGCATAAGAGATTTCGAATAGTTGCATTGCAGCTGTCTATCAGTTAGAAAATTCAAACGAGCGTAGTCGTTCCTCATCCATTACTTCATGGATATTTTTCTTGAGCGAGGATGCCAGCCAATGGCCGATGCCATGCATCCTGACATCATCGAAATTATTAACATGGAATTTATTAAAGGCGAGGCAGTTTGTTACCGTGAAAACTGAGGGATTCGAAGCTGAGTGAGATGATAATTGAATACAAATCATGAAAAGGAATAAGGTAACAAGTTACAATGTATTATCTGTCGACATCATGGAAAAGAGCATTTCAAAAAAGAATCTATTTTCCCCTCATTTTCTCAATCGTATCCCACATCTCAGACGGTATCGCCTCCAGGTGACTGAACTCTCCGCCGTTGCGGAGCCACTCACCTCCGTCAATAGTTATCACTTCTCCATTGATGTAGGCCGAAAAATCAGAGAGGAGATAGGCAGCCAGATTAGCCAGTTCCTGGTGATCACCCACGCGCTTAAGCGGTATTCGCTGGGCGGGGTCAAATTTTTTTACCAGGTCGCCTGGAAGCAACCGGCTCCAGGCTCCCTCGGTAGGGAATGGTCCGGGCGCAATGGCATTGCTGCGTATGTTGTACTTCGCCCACTCCACGGCAAGCGATCGGGTCAGTGCGAGCACACCCGCCTTTCCGCACGCAGAGGGCACCACGTAGCCAGATCCGGTCCAGGCATACGTGGTGACGATATTCAAGAAAGTGCCTGGCTGCTTGTTTGAAATCCAGCTTTTTCCTGCGGCCAGCGTAACATTGTAGGTACCGCGCAATACGATGTCCACCACAATATCAAAGGCGCGATGAGAAAGGCGCTCGGTAGGACTGATGAAATTTCCCGCTGCATTGTTCAAGACCCCGTGAATTTGACCAAAGGCGTCCCCCGCTTCCTTTATAACCTTTTCAACTTCTTCATATTTCCTGATGTCGCAGCCTACGGCTAAGACTTTTCCACCCGTTTCGTTGGTGAGTTCGGCAGCCGCTCTGTCAAGAACGTCCTTCTTCCGGCTGGTGATCACCAGGTTGGCGCCTAACTCGAGAAAATATTTCCCCATTGACCTGCCGAGGCCCGTGCCCCCGCCTGTAATGATGAAAGTTTTTCCATTGAATGCGCCTGGTTTTAACATGCCGTCCATCGTGCGTTTTTTGAGAAAGATAGCGGGAAGCCCTGTTGCCATCCAATGAAATATGGATAAATTTGTCAAACCCATTTTTGATGGATGAATCCTTCGGTCTTGATTTTTTTGATGTTGGGGTTTATTTCAACCCCGGCACTGTAACAAACAAGATCATCATCACCTCGAACGTTGGGGCACTTTTCAAGATCTTAGAGACCAATTAAACCAACTATGGGCCGGCTCATTTACATACTTATTGTCGTGATCGACGCACTGGTGATCATCGATATTCTCCGGAGTAACAAAGACATGGAAAAGAAAGTACTTTGGATTATTGCAGTGGTTTTCTTGCCGCTATTGGGTCCCATCCTTTATTATGTTATCGGGAGACGATAGTAACCGGTGACAGGTAATCGGTGGTCGGTAATCGGTAGATGCACTGTTGCACCGGGAAATTGTTTACCGGGGTATCAGTAAGTAGGAGTGATACCCCCGATTGATGATTACCGAAAATTACCCATACCGATACCGATACTGATTCCAGGTCACCGGTCACCGAATACCGATCACCGATCACCACTCCTCACGGGTACACGACCGGATCACCGGTAGAGATAGCATTCACCTGCTTCTGCTTTACCAACTCGTTAAATTTTGGCACCTGATCTGCAAAGACTTTGGTAAGTGATTTCAGTTGGTCATCAATTTTGCCAGTGACTTCTTTGTAGACACTATTTACCTGTTCCGTCGGTCTAAAATCAGCTCCGTCGACTTCGCCTGCGAGGGCTGCCAGTTTGTTGTTTAAGCGGATTGGATAGTTGAGCGGGTCTTGCCCACTGCGATTCTTGGTTTGATACAATTCTTCTTCAATT
>JBGPGZ010000094.1:0-11489 GCA_041484175.1 Cyclobacteriaceae bacterium
AGGCATACTATCATTTGATCCGGAAGGCAATGTTCAGCTGATCAATGCCAATGCACGGAGATTCATGGGTATGCATACCATCAAAAACATTCAAGAGTTGTCTTTCAAGAATCCACGACTCCTGCAGGCGCTGAAAGACGTAGAACCGGGGAAGGGCACGCTGTATAAAGCGAGCGATTTCCTGCTCACCATACAAGCGACGGAGTTGAGGGTACGGGGGAGTACGGTAAAACTGGTCACGTTGCAAAATATCCAAACGGAGCTGCAGCGGCAGGAACTGGAAGCCTGGCAAAACCTGACCCGGGTGCTGCGACATGAGATCATGAATTCGATTACGCCAATCTCTTCGCTGACTTCCACCTTGCGTGAAATTCTGGACCACGATCTTGTCAAGAAAGAAGAAAACTTCGAACTCAAAAATGAAGGTGCGGAAGATCTGCGGGAAGGCCTGAACACGATCGAAAGCCGGAGCAAAGGATTAATCAAATTTATTGATGCCTACCGGGAATACACAAGCCTTCCCCTTCCCAAAATCAAAACGGTAAGACTAAAGGACCTCATCGAGAAGGTCGCCCAACTCATGAGGCCCGACCTCAGGAAAACCTCCATTGAATTCACCCATTCCTGTGAATCGGAATACCTGACCATCCAGGCCGACGAAGAAATGATCGAACAGGTTTTGATAAACCTCGTGAAGAATGCGGTGGAGGCATTGGCAGGTCTTGAGAATGGAAAGATTGAATTGAATGGGAGGTATTCCGACAGCGCCGTGGTTATTGAAGTGAAGGACAATGGACCGGGCATTATAAAAGAGGCAATGGACAAGATCTTCGTCCCATTCTTTACTACAAAAAAGAGCGGCTCTGGTATCGGGCTCAGCTTGTCGCGTCAAATTATGCAAATGCACAATGGCTCGCTTGCCGTTGAATCAGAGCCCAACAGCAAGACGGTGTTTCTCATCCGGTTCTGATAATCGAATTATCGCTGGTCAAGCTGAACGACCATGACGACAAACATCTCCTCGTCAAACTCCACGTTAAACTTCAGTTCACTTTGCCACTGGATGCTTTGGCCGTGCGAGCGGGTCTTAAATGTGGATTTTAACCGTTGCTGAAAATCTCCCCGAGCTTTGGTCAATTGCTTGACGACTTCCGCAACATCGACGGGATTGGATGAAAAAAGAAAGGCGAGATAATTGGATCCGTTCGGAGGCTCCAGGGTGAAGGGAAAGTTTCCCAAGGGAAGTTCAAATTCATACTCTTGAAAAGGAACAGCATTCGCAATGTTTTCACCCGCCCAGGGAAAAAAGGGGGCAATGACATTGGCGGGGTCCGCAAAAATTCCGTACGCATACATCTTCCCGGTTGTCCTGACGGCTACTTTGAATTCGGTCTTCGGGGGATAGGCCGCATCCATTTTGTAAAAGCCCGGCTTCAGCGGCAGGGCTCTCATCTCCATGCCATCGGTCTTCTTGAATTTCAGACTCGCGCTCGCGCTTTTTTCAACGCATGGATTGTACTCGGAATCGAATAGTTCAAAGCCATAGAGGATGAAATCCTTGACTTCTTCGTAGCGTATCCAGGTATAGCCTCCGTGACCCCACGTTTTGCCCCAACTGTTTACTACTTCAAAGGCTCCCCCGTATTTGGTATCGTCATAACCAACCACGCAGAGCGCATGGCCGCCTGTTCCTTTGATGGGTGAACCCCTCGGTTGCCAATAATCCTGTATCTCACCAAAAGTAGCGGGCGGGATAACTCCAACGACGACCGGGTCTTTGCTGATCAGGGCTGCCTTGATAGCGTTTACTTTTGTTTCCTTCAAATCGAAGACATTGAATAGCCGCACAAACCCGGAGATCCTGTGGGTCTTGGCCTCCTCCAGTGTTTCGGGGGGGATGGTGTCGAGGCAGAAGGTTTTGAATTCCTTGAATTTCTTTGCCCCCTCCAATTGGAGCGTTGTTAAAATATCGATGAGGCTGACAGGCTCATTGCAATCCTTGACGACAAGCCTGTTATTAAAGAAATTGTTAAAGGACTCCTCCGTATTGGCATTGACATCCTTGCGGTCGCAGGCCGCTCCTTCCAGCATTGTGCGGGCATACCAAACCGCTGCCCAGGACACGGCTGTATTGGTCCCACCCTGGTTTACTACCTTGGGACAATACATCTTTAAAGAAAAGGATGATGGAAGGTCGGTGGAAAGCTTGCTGTAATTGATTTTTATCGGCAAACTGTGATAGCGGTCATCTTCCCAGGTCAAGCCTTTTAACTCGCTCTGTTTCTGCGCGCCAAGCCCTGTCCAGGTAAACACCAGGAAAACTACAACTGCACAATGCCGCATGCTTTATTTACTTCGCGACGAAAACAAAATCGCTTCCGGGCTCATTCCCCTCAAATTCTCCGCGGTGAGGCTCCATCGGAAGTGTTTCCAGATAATTCCAGATCTCCTGCGTGGTGAGCACCTTGTCGCGGCCACCGTAGTTGCGCAAAGATTCGAGGAATTTTCTGGCAAAAGGAGAGTGTGCGCCAGGACGGCCGTCCTGCACATAGTTCTTGCCACCCGAAGTAATATAGATGCGCGTCTTGAAACGAAGCTTGCGCTCAATAAACTCGGAAGATGCAAGTTCAGAATACATGTTGTCATCGTCGGCACCGCGCTTCGCAATTGCACGGTCGAATGTTCCACCGAAACACACATCCATCGTAAGGAAGATGTGGTTGCAAGGGATGTTGCCGACAATCGTCCGCAAATTCGAGTGGCTTATATAGCTTTCTTTCGCCTCGTCATTTAACTTCGAGTTCCTTCCAACGATGTAACCGTCAGCGAATACTTCGTCAAATTGTCCATGACCTGCCAGGAAAATAAAGAGTTGGTCGGTAGGAAGATAACTTCTCTTTCCATACTCCCGCATTTTTGAAATGATCTGACCAGTCGTAGGGTTGAGCAGTTTCTCTACTTTGAATCCGTAATGGTCGGTCAATTCCTGGGCAATGGTGTTCGCATCGAAAACGGGGTTCTTCAAGTCTTCCCATTCGTCATAGTCATTCGTAGCAATGATCAGCGCGTAGTCCGTGCGCTGGCTGTTGGCGGCCAGTACCGGCAGGGAGACATTGACGGTACGGTAATCGGTGACCGATTCATCCCGCTCGTTAACGACAACAAGCTTGATCTCATTCAATCCGTTTGCAAGATCAACCTCTTTTTCGACGGTCTTGTCAAAGTTCGCCGAGTTTCCTGTACCAACGGACATTCCACGCTCACTACCCAAAGGTCTTCCGTTGACATACAACACGACATCCTTCAGTTTGACGGACGATTTTATTCCTGCCTTGACAACCAATTTCTTTACCTTAATGGAGGTGGTTACCTGATCGGGAGAAATCCAAACAATGGTAGGTTTAGCGCCTGCCAACTCTTTCACCTCTACGTGCACGGGATTGCTTCTGCCCTTTACTACCTGAGCGTTTCCAATCAATGGAAGAACCCCCAGAATTGCCAACAGGAATAAACGCGTTTTCATATATTTAATGAAGGTTTATACAAAGATAATTAATTTATTATAACACGCTGTAACTGTGTTGTTTGCTCGCCTTTGATCTGAATAAGGTAAATTCCCTGGGCCGGTTTTAAGCCGTCGTCATCCATGCCGCTCCAGATCACTTCATGATAGCCCGATTCCAGCTCCCCGTCAAATATCTTAGATACAGACTGGCCCATAAGGTCTAAAACGTTGATTTTTACGCCTACCGGATGCTCTATATATGGGAGCGTAAAGCCAATGGTAACCCTTGAATCTGAGGGATTTGGAAATACCGTATTTACCAGCAAACGAGCCGGAAGGGACTCCTTTTTGACGTAGGACTCATTTCCGTAGACAATTTTAAAGGAATGCGATCCGGAAGAGGTAAACTGGTAAGAACCAGTGGTTTTCATATCAAGTACAGTATAAGTAGCCACGTCAAGCAGCACCAGCTGTTTTGAGGTTGTGCCAAAATAGGAATTGTCCCAACTCATAGCGGTAGGCCCCTCCAGATTGGATTCTACGGTAAACTCCCACGTATGATTTTCCTCGGTGGGAACCACGTCTTTGGTGTAATGGCTTCCCAAAAAGCTCTTCTGATGATTTAGCTCTATATAATCGAGGAAACGCGGCAACGTAAAGTCATCATACTTATCATAATTCTTGTTTGCATCCGTATGCATCCCGACACCGCCAAATACATTGTACCGGTCCCCGTTTCGCAACGTGAGATTCACCTCCCAGTCGGGTTGGTCAATCCGGTTAGAAAGCGTTGGCACGGGCTGCTGCTCCCCGATCCTGCCATTGACCGCGGGGTTCTTTGTAACGGGGAATGTCAGGGTGACAGTTCCTGGCGCCATCACAAAACCTCCTTCGAACTTATTCAGTTGTGTTCCGTTCCCCCAGTTACCATTATAGGTTCTTAATACAAGACTTGGGGCACTACTGGCCGCAAGCACATCCGCCCAGGATACATTAAAATTGTATGGGTTGCCGATCTGATTCCAGCCGCTTGATAAGGTTATGGTAAACGGTTGAGCAGTCCAAATGTCTGCCGTATTTCCGGCGCCGGTACTGAGAACCTTGCTGTCCTTGATGATCAGCCAATAGCCCTTACCTAAATCAATCGGGTCCGAAGGGCCCATGGCGGTCGTAGAGGTACCCGCATAATGAAATAATCTGTATTTAGTATTGTCCTTCGCCCCAAAAACATCCGTTACCGTTTTATTCGTTAACACCAAAGGCACGCTGATCATTCTATAGTTTGTCACGGCGCTGCCAAAGCTCGTATAAGGAATTGTTTGGCCCGTAGTGGAGATCCTGACGTGTCCATCCTTCTGGGATTCCATTGAAAGCGTGTTGTACGCATAGACTGTGTATTCAACTCCCAGCTCACCGACGTCAACCGAGGGAATGGTGAATTCGTATTTGGAATTGGCGGTGTTCAAGGTCAAATCCGCGTAGGTGAAAGTTCCGTCTCCCGAAATAGACCGGTAATCCATGTATACTGAATAAATCCCGCTCTCCGGTTCGGTTACGGTCGCAGAAATTGTAAGTGGAGATCCTGATGCAACGGATGTTGGTGTGACCGTGATTACGGGTGGCGTTGTGTCCGGCACGAGGCTGCCTTGCAAAGGAGCCGTTACCAGATAATTATAAGTACCCGTCGTTCCATTATAGGAAAAAATGGAGTAGAAATAGGAAGTCGATGTGGTTGGTAATGTTTCATCGAACGTTGTCGCCGATCCAATATAGGCCACGGTTCCATCGCCCAATGCACTGCCTACTGTATAGGTAACTCCATCCACGGGGGCCCCCGAAGGAAATGCGGGACCTGTGTTCCGGATAGCGAGATACCCGATCGGGAAATTTACTCCCTCTGTGAATGAAACGGTAAAAGAGGAAGTTAGAACATTGGAAAAGATCAAGCCTGTAGGCTGATCTGTTGGTTCATAAGCAAAGGTGAACTGACTACCCGTAAGTGGGCTCCACGGGCGATAGATATAAACGTTGGCCGTTGCATCATAAATGTATGAGTAAACAGCATAATAGATTTTTGATTCTGACGCCAGGTTTGTATCCGTAAACGAAGTGCCTGAGCCTTGATAGCTGACCACACCAGTACCTCCGGCCAGCGAAGCGCCAACAGAATAAATCGGGCCATCAATGGGAAGTCCCGTTGGTGCGCTGCCGGCATTGCTGATAGCAATATATCCTGCCGCGCCAGCAGCTGCGGTAAAGGAAACGCTCAATGTTGTTTCGGTAGGGCTGGTTAGAAGGAGGCTGGTCGGCTGAACAAGCGGCTCAGCAAGCATGGTCAATGGTTCATTACCATTGGAAGCTGTATTTGCCGAGAAAAGGAGTTGCTTGTTATAATAAAGTTCACCGTATGGGCTATCATAGATGATCCCTGTTGAAGTGGCTTTGATGGTGCCTGCGGTTGTACCGTTGGTCTTGTAAATAAGATTCCCTGTGGTGCCATTCGTAGCGGTGAAATACAGCGTCCCATTGATGTTTGAGAACCCAAATGCATTCGAGCTGCCGGCACCTGGATTGAGGTCTGATAATAATACGGTGCCTCCGGTGGTCCCGTCCGTTCTCCACAATTCTGTTCCCAATGCGGGTGTGAAGGCGTTAAAGTAAAGATAAGGCCCTGCTGCAGTAAAGCGATATGGATTACTTCCCGAAAGTGCTGTTGTATTGATGTCCTTTACCAGCGTTGTTCCGGCGGAGGTTCCATTGGTAGACCACAACTCATAGCCGTTGGTCCCGTCATCTGCCTGAAAATAGACCTTGCCTCCAAATGCGGTAAGCCCATCGGGATAAGAAGGTCCGGTTGTGTTGATGTCTTTTGCCAGGACCGTTCCGGCAAATGTCCCGTTGCTCACCCAGACTTCGGTTCCGTTTACCCCGTCATCGGCAGTAAAGTAAACACTGGTACCAACCGGAGTTATCTGGTTTGGGTACGAACCTCCGGCCGCATTTATATTTCTCACAAGAGAGACCGTCGTCCCATCACTTTTCCATAGTTCATAACCGTTGACGCCATCGTCAGCCTCATAAAATAATGTTGTTCCGGCTACCGTCAGATTGTAGGCATAGCCGCACGTTCCGGCGCAGACTTCGCCAACCATGCTGGTCGTTGTGCCATTGGTCTTCCATAATTCATAGTAATAGCTTGGATGGAAGGCTATGAAATACAAAAAACCTCCCATCGTAACGCCATTGGACGGATAGGACCCATTCAATCCCGGGTTGATATCCATTACCAAGGCAGTACCCACGGCAGTACCGTCCGTTTTCCACAATTCAGTTCCTATGGTACCGTTATCCGCAGTGAAAAAATAAGTGGTGCCGATGTTGCCGATAAAGTAAGGATTTGCCCCCCCTGATCCTGTCTGTATGTCTTTGACCAATGAGGTTCCTGCAGAAGTTCCGTCCGACTTCCAGAGTTCATTCCCGGTGACCCCATTATCCGCTCCAAACAAAAATCCGGTTGTAGTGGCGACAATACTTTGAATGTTTGAATTGGTTGACGAATTGATATCTTTAACGATGGTCGTATTCGCGAGTGTTCCATCACTGATCCAAAGCTCATTGCCCTTGGTGGCATCATCCGCGGCAAAGAACAATTGATTCGTATATACCAGGTTATTGGGGTATGAACCGGAAGAACCAGGCAAAATGTCTTTCACCACAGTAGCCGTGCCCACGGAAACTTTCCATAATTCATAACCGTTGGTTACGTCATAAGCTTCAAAATAGATCAAACCATTTCCTCCTGATACCATATAGGAAGCGCCGTTATTATTCGTTCCGGCAACGACCGTACTGCCTCCCCCGGTCGTATATCTGATTGCATAATTACTTCCATCATAGCTGTAATAATAGAGATAACTTCCAGCGGCCACCAGTCCTTGAGGATAAGACGAACCAGCCAGGGCATTATCATCCGTGATGCGTGCGGTTCCGGCCAAATTTGCTCCGTTTGACTTCCAAAGTTCATATCCATTGGCTGCTGTATAAGCCTGGAAATAAAAGTTGCCCCCCATAACCGTTATATAACTCGGGTAGGAACTGGCAGCGGCAGCTGAATTGATGTTAATCAGTAAAGCGCCTGCCCCGACCGTGGTGTATAGTTCGTATCCATCCGCCGGGGTGTATGCCTCGAATACGACATAGGTACCGTTGCTTGTAAATTGAGAGGGATAGGAAGACCCAGACCCCGAAACGATATCAATCAAGAACGGGGTTGTTCCGTCATAACTATAGACTTCGGATCCATTAGTAGAGGTGTAGGCATTAAAAATAAGCTTTGTGCCAAGGGTTGTAAGATAGTTGGGGTTTGATCCGTTGTTACCTGGAAAAATGTCAGCGGACATTAACGTATTTGTACCTGTTCCATCTGTTTCCCAAAGTTCCGTACCGGCAATAGGCTCAAAGGCGCTAAAGTAGACCTTCCCACCCATGGCCATGAAACCATACGGATTAGAAGATCCAGGTCCTGGGTTAATATCCTTGATCAACACAGTACCTGCAGGGGTCCCATTCGTTTTCCATAATTCACCTCCATGAACTCCATCGTCGGCTTGAAAATATATGATCCCGCCCACATTCACCAAATTATAGGGGTATGAACCTTGCCCTCCTGGATAAATATCTTTTAATAAGGTAGTGCCGCCCGAAGAACCGTTGCTGATCCATAATTCATTTCCATTGACAGGATCATAAGCGTTAAAGATGACGGAAGTACCAAAGGCTGTGATATAAGAAGGATAGCTGCTACCGGTGCTTGTTGTATTGTTGATATCCTTTAATAATTTCACCTCCTGTGCCTGAACGGTGAAGGCCATGGTGATCAGCAAAAAGAAAAATAGAGTAAAAAATCTTTTCATAAAGTAGGTTCGTTGGTCGTCACTCTTTTGCAAATTCGTAAGTCTATCATTGCGGATCGGGGGGAGATGGAAGATCGGCCGCAGGCGGCGTTACCACTCCGCCGGGCTCTTTTTTGCCACCACCGCTCAATGCCGGTATTAACGCGGCTATCAAAATTACAGGCGCCAGCTTTAGCAACGTCGGTATTTTGTGCTTCACGCTAAATGGTTCGCTTGTTATCGTATTGCTTCCGGAAGTCAGTCGCATCTGATAACCGCCACCCACAGCAAGGTCGGCAGGTGCGTCCCAGGAAAATTGGCCGTTATTTTTTGTTTCTCCTACGGATTGCGCTTTACCGTTGTTGAGGAGTTCAAGCTTAACATTATCGCCGGCCGCGCCACCCGTCCATGCAATGATATTAGATTTGCCTCTTTTGATACCCGATGCGGAAGTTGGGCTTTTGAAACCCCATCCTATCGAGGGCTCGCCCCTCACTTCGAAAGTAATGTCGCCGCTGAAGTTGTGTAATTCACCTTGCGCATCCCACTCCGCTCTTTTGCCGGTACCAGGTTTTACATTGCTTCCCACGTCACCCGATATAAATGTCAACGGAGATCCAAATCCATTGTGGGATGAAAAAATCTGAACGTTAAAATCCTGGCCTGGCTTTGCATTCAGGATATCAAAGGTGATGATCACCTTGCTACCTTGTGTTACGGCCTTTATATTTTCAATAGTTTGGGCTTGGACAATGGACCCAACGGCAAGAAGCAGAACAGGGAGGACGGAGTATATTTTTTTCATGTGTAGACCTTTAGAACATGAAATTTAGCAAAAAACAATGAAAAAATGCATTGCTCTTATAATCTAGATACAATGTTTTGGACGAAAGTAAGCGGGAATACCCAAAAATTCAGGTCCGCTTTAATCCCTGTTTTTCTGGTATTTGTTTTTGGCTCTAGTCGGGTATGAGTGGATCGGGAATGTTCTTTGGACCCTTCTTTCCCGAGGTCAGCAAATAGATCCCGGCGCCAGCCAAGGCTACGGGCCCCGCCTTGAGCAGCAAAGGAACCTTCCGCGTTACCGCAAAAGGAGCCGAAAAAACAATCTGGTCCTTATTCCTGCTATCGGTGATCTTGAATTTGTACCCCTTGCCCGGTTTTACGGTGGTGGGAATCGTCATTGTGTAATGACCTACGTTGGCGATGTTGGGGAAACTGGTGATCTTATCATCTCCCTTATATAAGTCAAAATTCAAAATGTTCTGCTGGGTACCCCCTGTCCAGGTGATTTCCGTAGGTCTCAACCTTTTGAAGGTCTTGTTCAGCCCGTCCAGTCGCACAAAAGGGATATACAATCTTCCTCTCACTTCGAGACTGACCTTCCCCTCAAAGTCCGCCCCGAGTTCTTCCTTGACATTCCAGATAATCTTCTTATGCGCTCCTGGTCTCACTTCCAGTCCCAGGTCGCCGGTTACCTTTTGCAAGGGCGTCAGAAAATTGTCGCGCGAAGAAAAGACGCTGACCGTGTAACTGCGCGAAGCGATCGTGTCTACCAGGTCATAGTACAGGTTAACCTTGTCGCCCGCTACCTCAACGCGCCGGATGGAAAAATTCTGGCCAAATACCAAATTCGAAATCAGGACCAGCAGGTATAATAACTTTTTCATTTTTTTGCATCAAAAGCCGTTCGCTTAAAATTTACCCTGGACATCCCAATAAGTATAGTCAGTTCTTCGACACAAAAACAAAATCACTGTCCGGTTTATCATCGCCAAAGCTTCCGAGACGCGGCTCTGGTTTTAGCTTTTCGACATAGGTCTTCAGTTCCGACAAGGTTACGATGCGGTCACTGCCACCGCCATCGGTCAGCGCCTGCAATAATTTTAGTGTAAAGGGCGAGTGCTTGCCGGGAATGCCATCGCTAACATATTCTTTGCCGCCGGAAGTAAGATACTTGCGCGTCCGCTGGCTGAGTTTGCGAACCAGGAATTCATTGTCGTTCGTTTCAGTTGCGTCCATCCCGCGCGAACTGGCGATCACGGGATCAAAAGTTCCGCCAAAGCAAACATCCATCGCCAGGAAAATATGCTCGCTGGGAATATTGCCGATTACTCCCCGCAGCCGGTTATGGGAAATGTAAGTCGTTTTGGCCTTGTCGTTCTCCAGCGAATTCTTCGCTACAACAAATCCTTCGCCGAAGGACTCATCAAAGTAACCGTGGCCTGCAAAGAAAATAAGCAACTGGTCCTGAGGCTTGAATTTCCGCTGCCCGTACTCTGCCAGCTTGATAAACACATCGTCCAGGTTGGGGTTCTCCACAATCTCCACTGAAAAACCGTACCGTTCCTTTAATACCTTGGCCAGGCTGTGAGCGTCATCAACCGGGTTCACCAGATCGGTCCAGTGGTCATATTGATCGGTGGCAAATAAAAGAGCATAATCTTTTCTGTCAATTGCCACCGCGTTGGACAACGCATCGGTACCCACCAGCACTGAACGTGAACTGCTGATCTTACCGCCGTTTATGTTTTCAGCAACGATCTCGATCACATTCTGGCCATCCATCAGTTTGAGCGGCTGTTTGATTTTATATTCTTTTACCGAAGACACATCCATTGGTTTTTCTCCGCGCGAAGTAGTGCCATCGCCGATCAGGATCTTGATCGATTTGATCTCCACATCAGACAATACGGAGGCCTCGATCTCAATAGAGTTGCCCGTGCTGTTGGTGTATTCCTGCTGCGGGCTTTTCCAGGTGATGACAGGTAAGCTGACGGCGACACTGGAGTTCGTTGAGTTCTTGAGGTTCAGGACAATGTCGTTGGTCTTGCCTGAGAAGTTTTGAGAAATCGCCGGCGGTATGTTCGCCGCCAGCAGAAGGGCCCATAGCGTGATAAACTTTTTCATAACCCCTGGTTTATTTTATACTATTATTTCAAAACGACCCTGCCCTGTTGAGCAGGCGTATTGGTTCCTGTCAATCGATAAATATAAATCCCACCAACAAGGCTTTACCTTAATCTTTGCCCTTACTTTTCTGAGTATACTTCTAGTCATCGCTACTGCTATCGTCACAATTTCTTATACCG
>JBGPGZ010000095.1:0-11423 GCA_041484175.1 Cyclobacteriaceae bacterium
GTAATTTTTACCGGCCTTTGCATCCATCACTGAGAACCAGTCCTGGCGGGCCGTGGCGGTAACGAACAGGTAGTTGTCGTAAGCAATCTCGGCGGATCCAAACACGGAATTAATCCCGCTTGCGCCATATCCATAACCCCAGTTTCTGGAAGCCACGTTGTTAATAAATGGCAAGAAGGGTGCGTTGAAGCCATTTCCTGAAATGTTGATATTCTCACTCTGTCTTCGCATGCGGTTACCCCCCACAAAGGCATTCGCGCGAATCTTGCCAAATGTTTTATCATAGCCCAAGGTCCATTGCAAGTTGACCTCGCGAACCCGGTCTTCAGATTCGGACATACCGCCCTGAAGCGCATATCCTGTACCCTGTGGTGTCAGGTTTTCACTCCGTTTGGTGTACCAATCCATCCCGGCTTGCCCGGTTGCATACAGGAAGTCGGTAATATCGTATCTCAAATTGGCGGAAGCGTTGACCCGGTCTCTCACGTCTGAATTGATAAACTGATGGGCCGCCCAATACGGATTCTGACCCCAAAGGTTATTGGTGGGCTGAAATTCTTCTCCAACCTGTTTGGCATCAGGCGTAACCATACCCACCGGTACAGCTCCGAGCTTGGGTCCCTGCTTGTAAAGTTCGACGTTCTGGTCGCCCGGAATATTGTAAAGGCTCTGAACCGCGTTGCCCGGCGAGTCGGAGATCATCGGTCTGTTCTTTGCCTCCTCGTGGGAGTACAGCACTTTGCTCACGAGCGTTACCCTCTTACCAAATTTTGAGTTGGAGGCTAACGAAAAATTATTCCGCTTAAATCCGGAATTCGGAACGACACCGCTGTTATTTAAGTTGGCATAGGAAAACCGGAAGTTCTGGGTCTCACTACCCCCGCTCAACGCAATGCTGTTGGTGGCTGTGACCCCTGTTTGATAGAAACGTTTCCAATTGTCGCCCGCATAGGAATAAGGTCTTACGATGCCATCGGGTTGAACCACACCGGTGCCATCAAATTTCGGTCCCCATGCCTGGGAGTTCCATCCGTTGTTAAAGGCCGTACCCCAGTCGCCTACGGTCGAACCCTTGGTTGCTACTGAGTTAGCCAATGTGGTACCTACATATCCGCCTGCACCGTATTGCTTTTGGAAATCCGTGTAGTCAATCACTTTTTCTGTCACGAGGTTGGAGTTGATTTCGATGCCGATCCCTTTTCTGCCAGTACCCTTTTTGGTGGTAACAAGGATCACACCGTTCATTGCCCGCGCTCCGTAAAGAGCAGCAGAAGCAGCACCCTTCAATACAGTGATTGACTGGATATCGTCTGGGTTAAGACTGTTCAATCCGTCTCCATTATCGGGGCCACCCCAAACGCCGGATTGTCCGAAATTGGTATTATCCATGGGGATACCATCGATTACATAGAGAGGTTGATTTGAGCCTTGCAGGGATTTGGCGCCGCGGATGACAACCCGCGTCGAGGCCGCAGGGCCGGAGGCTATTTTTGTAACATTCACACCAGCCACACGACCTGCCAATTGGTTGGCGAAACCGAGTTCACGTGCCTGTGTGAAATTATCGCCGTTGACTTGGGTTACCGAAGACTGAAGCGCTTTCGTGCTTCGCTCAATTCCAAGCGCCGTCACAACAACTTCGGCAAGTTGCTTTACATCCTCATCCATGGCAACGTCCACGGATGTCTGGTTGCCGACCTCGATTTCTTTACTGGCATAACCAATAAAGGAAAACACGAGGATTTTGGACCCGTCCGGTACCGAGATAATGTATTTACCTGCAGCATCGGTTACTGTTCCCGATGAGGTACCCTTCACAATCACGTTTACTCCAGGCAACGAATTGCCCTTGGAGTCTGCGACAGAACCTGAGACCGTTTTTTGCTGGGCGAAGGCCGTTAGGTTCGCCAGGACAAAAAACAACATGCCTGCCAAAAGTAGGTAGCGATGTTTCATATTTTAATTGGGGTTTGAATTGGAAAAACTTCAATTTGGTCAAAATCCAACGGGTAACTTTTACCCCTTGGCGCTGTTTTTCTTGCTATTTTTCTTTCATAGAGGTTAAAATTTGAAGTTGGTCAACAAGGATTTTAGCTCATGCAATCGAATGTACTCAGTTTTGCCTAATTCATGAAACGGATTTTTAAAATTCTTTGGGCTTCCTAACGTTCGTATAGGGCCAAATCGGTATACCAAGTAACCTTTTGTCTGGAAAACCTACCTTTTGAACAAACGATCAACCCCTTGTCCGCAAAATCTTCCCTTGCTTGATTTTCAGACATCTTTGTGATGCTTTGGTTTATTCACTTCTTACCGTAAATGTTCTTCAGGTCGTTTTCAAAAAGGGTGAACGGGTCGTCATAAAATTTTTTGAAGCCGGGTATGTTGATCGGTCCTGGAAAAGGATAGAAATGTGTCGGGTTTTGTCGGTCATTGCGCCAGACAAGAACATAACAAAGCCGCATCCCTTCTCTGCCTTTATTACTTTTAGAGGTGTTTCTGTCCACCAATTTGGATTAGGAATAGACTCAAGACCTGATCAGCTATTCAATAATGACTTTTTCACCTGGTTTCATGATATGGTACTTGTCTCTTAGTCGTTGAGACAACCAGATCTTTACCTCATCGGGATAACCCTTTGCCCAAAAACGGTTGGACTCATCGACAGCCACCGTGTGGTGCTGCGGAAAAATATAATCCGGGTCAAGCGTATTGATCAGGATGACCGATCGGTCGATATACATGTTGTGTTCGGTGGGAGAGAAGAACAACACGTTTACTTTCTTAAGGAAAAGATGATCCTCGAGCAAATAGGAATCCCCCGGTTGGAGAAAAGTCTTTCCCTGGATCGTCAACACGTATCCGCAATCCTGTAGGTTGGCGTCGTAATAGATTGCGAAATTCGCATTGCCGTGAATGGCCCTGAGTGGATTTACTTTTATTCCTTTTACTTCAAAGGGCTCCCTGGGTTTTGCAACGACAATCCGGCTATCGGGAATCTTTAGCTTTCTGGCGATCGCAAGACAACTCTCCGGCATCACAAACAAGCACTTTGATTTCTCAAGCAATACCCGGGAGGTATATTCATTAAAGTGGTCGCCGTGCGCGTGTGTCACAAACGAGACGTCAATTACACTGGCTATTTCTTCGGGGGTAACCGGTGCAGGTGAAATACGGTCCTTGTTTTCAAGGTATAGATCGGTAGCAACCACCAGATCGCCCGACTTGATGATCCAACTATTGTGCCCCGCCCACCATAAGGCTGTACCGGTCTTATGCATTCTGATTTGATCGATCATCCGGTCACCCTGAGAAAAGGCAATAAGTGCTGTGGGCAATACCAGCAAAAGGAGTATTAACTTTTTCATATGGAATTTGGATAATTATGCTGATCTAAAATTAACATAAAGGGAATAGGATTTCTAACACACCCTGACCATTAACATGAGGCTAATGGTGTATGATAAAGACTCATCGAGAATAGCATTTCCCTTTATGACTTAGACTAATTGTAAACCCCCATTCTTTGTGTCCATTGTGCTTCCTTTGTGTTCTTCGTGACCCAGAAATTCATGGTCACAAAGAACACAACGAATACACAATGGACACAAAGAGAAACAGTTAGGTACGCTAAGTGATTAAGGACTTTTTTTGGATTACATCAAATAATCTGTAAATTAAATTCATTCGTTCATCATTATTGTGAGTGATATTCCATCGTCAACCAAAAACGAAATCGTGCGGATCCATTGGCTTGTTATTTTAGTTGTTATTTGTTTCGCTTGCAAGCCGGATAAAAGAGGAGAAGTAGAGAAGAAGCCCGACCTTTTTTTACCGGAAGACCTGGAGGCAACCCTTTGGGCAGAATCTCCCCTATTTTATAATCCCACCAATATCGATGTGGATGCACGCGGACGGATATGGGTTACGGAAGCCGTCAACTATAGAAATTATAACAATGACTCGACAAAAGTTCTTCATCATGAAAAGGGCGACCGGGTGGTGATTCTGGAAGACACCAATGGGGACGGCAAAGCCGACGATTCGAAAGTATTCGTTCAAGACAGAGATCTTGTCTCTCCACTGGGAATTGCAGTCATCGGCAATAAGGTGTTTGTTTCATGCTCACCTCATCTTATTGTCTACACCGATACCGATGGTGACGACAAACCCGACAGTAAAGAAATTCTGTTGACGGGATTTGGAGGGAAAGACCATGACCATTCGCTTCATGCTGTGATCGGCGGCCCGGATGGAAAATTATATTTCATCACAGGGAATGCGGGACCTCATATCGTAAAAGACAAAAGCGGCTGGACGCTGCGGTCAGGGAGTATTTACACCGGTGGTTCTCCATTTAATCTCAAGAACCAGGGAAATATGAAAAGTGATGATGGCAACGTCTGGGTGGGAGGCCTGGCCCTCCGGATGGATATGCAAGGAAGGGGTCTTAAAGTATTGGCTCATAATTTCAGAAATGCGTATGAACTGGCGATTGATTCGCGCGGGGATCTTTGGCAGAACGACAATGATGACCAGGTAGTAGCGTGCCGGACTTCGTGGCTTATGGAAGGAGGTAACGCCGGATATTTCAGCACGGATGGAACCCGAACCTGGCAAGCCGATCAACGACCCTGGCAAGACGTTTTCACGGCCCACTGGCATCAGGATGATCCCGGCGTTATGCCCGCGGGGGATAAGACCGGTGCCGGGGCGCCAACGGGCATTGTCGTCAATGAGGGTGACGCGCTTGGCAAAAAATACCGCGGCCTTCTCTTAAGCGCCGACGCGGGGCGAAATGTCATCTTCGGATATCACCCTCAAAGACTAAATTCAGGTTATGATCTTGGTGCAAGAACAAACTTCATCACTTCGCTTCAGGAAGACAACCCCGGATACGTATGGAACGATTCATCCGACCATAAAGCGAAAGACAAATGGTTCAGACCAAGTGATGTGGCGATCGGAACCGATGGTGCCATTTATGTCGCGGATTGGTATGATCCCATCGTGGGAGGACATCAGATGCAGGACGCTACCGGCTACGGTAGAATCTACCGAATCACACCAAAAGGTAAATCGTTAATTCAGCCTTCGATCGATATCGGCGCGGTGAAAGGGCAGCTTGCCGCGTTGAAAAGTCCCGCCATCAATGTTCGGTATACAGCTTTTGAAAAACTGAAATCACAGGGGCCGTCTATTATTGACAAGGTCAGACCCTTGTTGCAGGATGAAAATCCCTATCATCAGGCCCGTGCAATTTGGCTTCTCTCGTATCTGGGGGCCGAGGGACGAGCCGAAGTGGAGCGAATGCTTTCCTATCAGGAGGAAGACATTCGTTTGGTCGCGTTTCGCGCGCTTCGGCAAACGACTTCAGAAATTCTACCTTATGCCGAAAAGCTGGCAGCAGATCCTTCACCTTTTGTGAGACGTGAAGTTATCATTGCATTGCACGACCTGCCGTTCCAAAAAGCAAAACCGGTTCTACTCAGCATGTTGGATCGCTATGATGGTCATGATCGCTGGTACCTGGAAGCACTGGGTTTTGCGTTGAGCGGTCATGAATCGGAAATATTTCCCGAGCTGATCAAGAGATTGAATCCAAAAGGACTGGGTCCGGAAGAATGGGACGAGAAATTGGTTTCCTTGGCCTGGCGATTGCATCCGGTCTCGGCCGTCGATGATTTGAAAGCCAGGGCTGGAGCATCTTCTCTTCCCGAAGCGGAGCGATCAAGAGCATTAACAACTTTGGCATTTATCCATTCGCGCTCTGCGGCAGAGGCGATGATTACGCTTTCTAAAAGTGAAAATAAAGAAGTAGCGGAGCAGGCAACTTACTGGCTGACGTTTCGGCAAAGTAACGACTGGTACTCCCTGCTCGATTGGAGCAAGACAGGAATCAACGCCGCACTGGAGCAAAAGGTGAATGCCATGAAAGTGAAGCGAGGCAGAATTCTCGACGCCCTCATGCCATTGGATGAAAAAAAATGGAATGCGCAGGATATGGCCAAGGATCCCATAGGGGGACAGATGTTGCTTGGCCTGGTGGCTGAAAAAAAATTACCCGAACCGTTGGTTCCCGTGGTTGAAGCGCTGTTGATCGAAAATCCCGATCGATCGGTCCGCATTCAGGCGTCTCTTTATTTTAAAAAGCCCGGATCGGATATATCCTTTTCTATACCCTCAATTATGAAAATGAACAAAGATGCTTTAACCGGCAAAAGTATATTCTCGACGAGTTGCGCTACCTGCCACCGTGTGCACGGTGCGGGGATGGAGGTTGGACCCGAGCTTTCGTTGATCAGGACAAAATTTGACCGGGAAGGACTCCTGGACGCGATCATTAATCCAAGCGCCGGTATTGTGTTTGGATACGAATCCTGGACGATAGCGCTGAATGACGGTCAATCATTCTTTGGTTTTCTGGTCGCGGAAGGAGATCAAACGGTGATTATCAAAGACCTCACCGGGGCAAAACATACGATTCCCAAAGACCGCATCAGTTCACGGAAGAAACTTGACAAGAGTTTGATGCCAGAGCCATTCGCGCTCGGGTTGTCAGAACAGGATCTTGCACACGTATCGGAATATCTTATGACGCTAAAATAATATCTTATGAAAACAGAAAGTCAATTCGCAACCAGCCGCAGGGTCGCAATGAAAATGATGGGTGCTAGTTCGGCAGTGGGCCTTTTAGGGCTGTTTGAAAGCAGCCGCGTTCAAGCAGAGAGGTATGTGACGCCCGCTTACGCAAAAGGGCTTGGCCCCGTGAAGATCAAAGGCGTAAAAGCGATTGCCACCGCACCCCAAGGTTCCAATCTTATTGTTGTGAAGGTGGAAACAACAGAGCCAGGCTTGTATGGCTTGGGCTGTGCAACCTTTACGCAACGAGCCGTGGCCGTCGTAACCGCGATCAACAGCTACCTCGGCGAGTTTTGTGTCGGCAGGGATGTGGACAACATCGAGGATCTTTGGCAGGCGCTGTATGTAAGCTCATATTGGCGCAACGGCCCGGTCTTGAACAATGCATTGAGCGGACTCGATGAAGCGCTATGGGATATCAAAGGCAAACGCGCCAATATGCCTGTATATCAATTGTTGGGAGGAAAGTCCCGGTTTGCGATTCCCTGCTACACGCATGCAGGGGGTAACACGCCCGAGGCGGTTGCCGAGGATGTTCTGAAGTTCATGGACCGGGGATTCAGCTATGTGCGAATTCAGCAAGGTGGATATGGCGCCGTTGAAAGCACAACAAAGAAACCGGATTTTAAGGAGGCTGGTTTTGGAACTGAAACGGATAATTTTATGGATGAAAGAAGCTATCTCCGGTCAGTGCCAAAAATGTTTGATATCGTCCGCAAGCGTTGTGGCGAAGATATTGAATTGTTGCATGATGTGCATGAACGCGTGCAACCGATGGATGTGATCAACATGATAAAAAAGCTGGAGGAATACAGTCCATTCTTTATCGAAGATCCTTTTTCGCCCGAAAACATGGAGTGGTTTAAGCAACTAAGGGCCAGCACCACTGTGCCCCTGGCGATGGGCGAGTTGTTTAACAATATCAATGAATTCAAAATTCCGATGGTGAACCAATGGTTTGATTATATCCGCGTGCACGTTTCTCAGATGGGCGGAATTACTCCTGCGATGAAAATAGCGCGTCTTGGAGAATGGTTTAACATCAAGACAGCCTGGCATGGTCCCGGTGATGTTTCTCCGGTAGGCCACTCCGCGCATGCTCACATCGATCTTGCCGTTTGGAACTTTGGTATTCAGGAAGCAGTAAGCTTTTCGGATAAAATGCAGGAAGTCTTTACCGGGTGCCCCACGATGAAAAACGGATATATGTCAATCAACGAAGTCCCGGGGCTTGGGGTCGACATCAATGAAAAGGAGGCTGCCAAATATCCGATCGGCACCAAATCCAATTGGCAGGTACGAAAGAAGGATGGAACGATTATTAGACCGTGAGTGGAACCGGTGATGGGTGATCGGTAGGTCGGTAAGGTCCGGTAATCGGTGATCGGTAATCGGTCGTGATTTGGTCGATTGGTGATTCGTAATTAATAATTTAATGTTGTCCGGCTAATGTTTTGTTGTCAGGTGGTTTTCATTGTGTACTTCGTGCAACCTTTGTGCACTTCGTGTTTAAATTTTTTTACCACAACGGGCACAAAGGTTGCACAAGGTTCACAATTTGAGATTCATTAATAATTCGTAATTAACCTTTGCCTACTGCTAATTGCCTTCCGCCTATTTTTAAAATCGGTAATTCGTAATTGGATTTTTGTTTATTGGTCATTCTTGATCACTCTTTTCACGATCGCTTGCTTGTCGTGAAGCGCAACCCTGATGTAAGAAATGCCTGGCGCGACATTCGCGAAATTGATTGTTTCAACCGGGTTTTGAGAAAATATTTCTTTTTTGGAAATAACCTGGCCCAGGTTATTGATGAGGTCAATTCGATCGACTACTATGTCCGGTTGACCAAGTGAAATGTTAAGAACGTTGTTCACCGGAATCGGGAAAAAACTGACGGACTCTTCTGAAGTCTTATCGTCCAAACCGGTGATCACTTGAGTACAGACTGCTGGAAGGTCACAGACAGCCTGACTCACTGCCTTCAATAAAGACTTGTCATTATTGGAATTCAAGTCCTGACCCATTTCCCATATCATGACGCCTTTCAATCCATGGCTCAATACATAGCGCACTTTTTTTCTTATCGTTTCGGGGCTATTGAATACGGTTAGATTGACTTCGTCCTGTTGACACGACAATCCGGGATATGAATTTACAATTTCGCTGTACGACAAGGCTGTCGCCAGACCCCCCATCGTGGAGTTGAATTTGTATCCATAAAAGGGCAATCCGATAACGATTGACGAAAGATCGGTATACCCCCGTCCCGACCAATAACTGATCGCATCCAGCATATGCTGGAAAGTTGAATGATTTCCATACGGACTATCTGCCCATGTCCCGGTTTGGTCATAGACCATCAATTGGATCCAATCCGCAATTTTCAGTGCGCCAACATTATAGTAGTCGCCGCCATAACTTCCGTATGCCACCGTCGCTATCAATTTCATGTTGTTAGCATGAAGCGCAGTTCCCAGACCCCGCATAAGCGCTCCATAGTGGGAACTGTCTTGGGTGGTTTGTATTCCTTCCCAGTCTATATCGATACCCTGGAGGTTGTGTGTTTGACAAAACGCAACACAATTACCGGCAAAAGCTTGCCTGGCCGTTGCCGAGTTGGCCATTGCAGTGAATGAATTATCCCCTCCGCCACCGAGACTTAGGTATCGATCTTTTCCAACAGAGGCTGACTTAAAAACCTCAAAGATGCCTGGGTTATCGACCATAATTTCCCCGGCAGCATTTGGCGTTGCGAATGCATAAAACACATCGGTAAGTTTACTATAATCTACCGTGGCAGGATCTCTCCAGGAAGGAATGTATCCGCCCACGTGCGCATTACAGGTTTGCGCATGCGACGTGTAATGGCTAACCAGCAGGATCAATAGAATGAAGTGTTCTCTTTTCACAATCAGGATTTTCAGGATTTCCAAGATTAAAATTCCACTTGCTGTCTTACCTCGTCCCTCGTCCCTCTTACCTCTTACCTCGTCCCTCGTCCCTCGTCCCTCGTCCCTCTTACCTCGTCCCTCTTACCTCGTCCCTCGTCCCATGGCAATCAAATTTTAGCTAGCGATTTATTAATCTTATCGAGTAGGTCTTCTATTTTCCGTTTTGGATCCCCTTCACCAAGCGTTTCCAGCGGTAAGTATCCTTTGTATCCGGATGCGCTGATGATGACGATCAATTTATCCATATCGATATCTACTTGCTTGCCATCGATAAACACTTTTTCCTTGATTTGCCAGTTTACGGCATACCTCGCGGTCTTCGCAATTTCATCGTATGGGTCTCCCACCCGGTAGCTGCCCGTATCCAGGATAAGACCAAACCATTCGGAGTTGATCGCCTTCACGATCTGGATTGCGTCATCGGCGGTCTTGATAAAATCATCATGATTTTGAATGGCCACCATGACGCCATGGGCTTTCCCAAAGGCGATGCATTCCTGAATGTCCTTTATCATCCATGTCAGGATTTGGTCCCTGGAATAACCGGAAGGGTTTTTATTACCGGAAAATATCCGGATCACGGGTACACCCATTTTTCCGGCGGCGCCAATCCAATTTTTTACCAGCGAAACGCTTTCGCGTCTTTTGACCTCATCTGGTTCCGTGAAATCATTGCGGACACCAGTCCCACTGATTTCAAGACCGAGACTGAAGGCCTTTCGCTTTACATGATACAGGTAATCGTCGGCTGGCACGGTGGGATAGCCTGGGAAATAGTAAGCAGTGATATCCACCGCCTGGAAATTTTTGTCGGAGCAATACTCCATCATATCATCGATATCCATGCTTCGCGCCATGAGCGGTGCGTCAAAAGAAAAAGCATTGAGACTGACTTTCAGTGATGGCCGTCCCCCGGCAGCAATGGGATCATGACCTTTGACCGGTGAGGAACTTAACAAAACGCCCGCGGGGGCCAGGACCGGTAAGCTCAATAATGTCTTGAGGAAATGTCTTCGTTTTGCCTGCTGATCCATCGGGTGTTTTCTTGACGATTGGTTTGAATGGTCTTTTCGCTAACTTTAGAAAGGTAGTCCCAAGGGCAGTCGCAATCCTTAGACTGGAAATTACTTGATCTTAAGACGAACCTAAATTAGGCCTTATTGACTTTATTGACAACCTTCCATTTTATAGACTTATGAAAAAAAATTCTCTTATCATTCTTATTGCGTTGTTACCGGTTTTGTGTAATGGCCAACAGCCCAAAGGTTCAAAAAAAGGAGCTACCGGGCTTTCCGGATTTAAGGTCATCGGGTACATACCAGGGCGCAGCATCGATACAACCCTAATTCCCTTTGACAGACTTACCCATATCAATTTTGCCTTTGCTATTCCTGCTAAAACAGGTGGGGGGCTGGACGCCCTCAGGAGTTGGGACAAACTCACAGGCCTTGTCAAAAAGGCGCATGAAAATCAGGTAAAGGTATTTATTTCGATCGGCGGGTGGAGCATCGGCGACGGTGGAGGGGATGACAGCCGTTTTCACAGGCTTGCGGAAACGCAAACTGAGCGCAACTATTTTGTTACAAAGACCATGCAGCTGGTAAGAAATTACAACCTCGACGGTGTGGATGTGGATTGGGAATACCCTGATATTGAAAACCGGTCGGCAGAGGATTACATTTTGCTAATGAGACAACTGGGTGATTCCCTTCATGCCTTTAATAAGGAACTAACTGCAGCCGTGGTTCATTATGGCAACCAGGGTGCAGGAACAAAGCGGGAGATATTTGACATCGTTGATTGGCTTAATCTGATGGCGTATGATGA
>JBGPGZ010000096.1:0-11400 GCA_041484175.1 Cyclobacteriaceae bacterium
CGGATGATGATGAGGATGACAGGATGCTGGTGTTATCGGCCTTCCAGGAGAATAGAGCCGATGTACATATTGATTTTGCCACCGATGGATTGGAATTATTGGATATTCTAAATAAAAGTTCGGCTGGTTCTTCCACGCTGTTGGTCCTCCTGGATCTAAACATGCCTAAGAAAGATGGGCGGGAAGTTCTCAAGGAAATAAAGCAAGACCCAAGACTAAGGAAAATACCGGTCGTCGTTTTCACAACCGCAAAAGTGGAATCCGAAATCCGGAAGTGCTACGACCTGGGTGCAAATACCTATATCGTCAAACCTGATAATTTCGAGGACCTTCGAAAAGTAGTGTCGAATCTCAGCTCCTATTGGCTGGACACTGCCGCAATTCCTTTGTGATTGTGGCATAATTACCTCCATTTTTTTAGCAACCGCGTCTGGCCATAACCAAGGTGGGTTGGCGGATATTGGAATCATCTGCACTGTGTGAGCGTAAGGCAGCCCGGCGAATGGAGGCAAGACTGGTTTCTTCCTGGTAGGGTGGTTCCTGGGCGTGGCACAACAATTTCATGAATTCGTAAGGAAGACCACATCTGATCCGGATGAACCCTAAACTACGCCTGAGTATTTCGTAGCGGATTACTTTGTAAAACCCACAAAAAAGATAAATGTGCATTTTAACTTAAGTTCACTGTGATTCCAATCGCGTTCAAATGGCTACAATTTCCCAACATGTTAGAAAATTCAAAGACACTTACCCCGGGTTCAAAAGGATCTGTCTGTTGTCTATCAGCATAGTCTTCGGCACCGTCGCACTTGTTATTTTATTGATATCTCCCATTGCAAAATTTCTGGTCGAAAAATACGATGAGCAGTACTTAGGCCGGCAAATCACGATGGACTGGGCTTATGTCAATCCATTTACCGGCTTTGTCCATTTCAGCAACTTCAAGGTCTATGAATCCGGGAAAGACACGCTATTTTTTACTGCGAATGGTGTAAGTGCAGATTTTGCGATGCTGAAATTGTTCTCAAAAACTTACGAAATATCGGCGCTCACCATCAATCATCCGCGCGGCCTGGTTATCCAAAACAAGAACAACTTCAACTTTGACGATTTGCTCGTGCGCTTTACCCCGGACACATTGGATTTGGAAAGGGTACCTGTTCACATTAATGTCCTTGATATCAAAATAGAGCACGGGGAATTCTATTACCGCGAAAAAGTGATTCCTATATCCTATATAATAAAGGATCTGAACATTGAAAGTACCGGCAAGCGATGGAATGCAGATACGATTGCCTCAAACTTCTCCTTTTTGTCACAAAATGGAAAAGGAGGGATCAAAGGTGATTTCACAATCAATGTAGAAACCCAGGACTACCGCCTTGCGACTGTGGTGCGAAACTTTGATTTGGAAATCATCAGACAGTATCTCTGGGAACTAATCAACTATGGTATGTTCTCGGCCCAGCTTGATGCCAGCATAAAGGCAACCGGAAACTTCAAGAATCCCGATAGCATCAATATGAAAGGCCGGATTTCCCTGAAAGATTTTCATTTGGGCAAAACCACGGAAGACGATTATGCCGCTTTCGATCATTTAGTAGTGGTCATCGATGAGTTGAGTCCCATGAATCAAAAATTTCTTTTTGATTCGGTCACCCTCAGCCGCCCCTTTTTCAAGTATCAGGTGTTTGATTCTTTAAACAATGTTGAAATGTTATTTGGAAAAAATGGTTCCAATATTTCGGACGTCACTGCACAGCCCGGCCGGTTCAACCTTGTTATAGAACTTGGCCGTTACCTCAAACAGATGGCAAGAAATTTCTTTCATAGTCACTACCGGATCAATACACTGGCTGTTACCCAAGGTGATTTGAAATACAGTGACTTCTCGCTGAGTGAACAATTCACGATCGACGCAATCGCGCTTAGCATCCGTGCTGATTCCATCGATAAAGACAATAAGCGGATCGGCATACATGTCAAATCAGGCGTAAAGCCTTATGGTGAATTGGCTGTGACCCTCAGTATTAATCCAAAGGACAGCGGAGATTTTGACATGGGATATCACTTGAGCAAAATACCCGCCGCTGCGTTTAACCCCTACCTGATTTCATACACCTCATTTCCCCTGGATAGGGGGACCATAGAACTGGAAGGCGTTTGGAATGTTCGGAATGGAGATATCAGTAGTGTCAATCACTTGCTCGTGATCGACCCGCGTGTTTCAAAACGGCTCAAAAACAAGGATATAAAGTGGATGCCCCTTCCCTTGATCATGGCTTTTGTCCGGGAACGCGGTAACGTGATCGACTATGAAATCCCCATCAGGGGGAATTTGAAGAATCCGCACTTTCGCCTTGCTGATGCAATCACCGACGTGCTCAAGAACATTTTTGTCAAACCGGTCACGGTCCCTTATGCAATAGCCCTCAAAAATGCGGAAATGGAGATTGAGAGCTCACTCACACTGAAATGGGATATGAGACAACGCACCTTGCGGCCCAGGCAGAAGCAGTTTATTGAAAAGATAGCCAGGTTTCTTGGAAAAAATTCGGAGGCGTCCATCACAGTTCATCCAAAACAATACGCCCTCAAGGAGAAGGAGTATATTCTTTTTTTTGAATCGAAGAAAAAGTACTTCCTGCTAACGCATCACAAGAATGCGGGGGCTTTTACGGAAGCGGATTCACTGGAGGTAGACAAGATGTCTATAAAGGATCCTTCGTTCGTACACCATCTGAAGACAGGCATAAGCGATACGGTTATGTTCACCATTCAGGAAAAGTGCTACAATTTTGTTGGTCGCAATAAAGTCGATACCCAATACGGGCAACTTTTGAAGGAAAGAGAAAAAGAGTTTCGATCGGTTTTTATTAATAATTCAACAGATACCCGGGTGAAAATGCACCCCAACGAGGATAGCATTCCCTACAACGGGTTTTCGTATTTCAAAATAACCTACCAGGGTGATATACCAAAGTCACTGAGGAATGCCTATGAAGAAATGCGCGAACTCAATAATGAAAATCCGCGAAAGAAGTATGACCGGGGAAAAGCCCTTGTAGTTCGTGCCGCGCAAGGGGCGATCCAATAGTGAACACATAAGGCGGCGAAGGTGTATAAATGGGAAGCGATGAAAAAGCACAAAGTCAGAATATTACTCATTTGCCTGGTGGTCCTGATTGTAAGCGTTCCGGTGTTTTTCACAGGACGTTTGTTTATTTTTTCACGGCTTCAAAAAAACATTCTTGCTCAACTGGAGTCGTTGAGAAAGGCAGGCGTCATAGTTCATTACAAATCGCTCGAAATTGATTCCTGGAAGAAAAGTCTGGTCATCAACGGATTGGAATTGAAATTCAGCCTCCGGGATTCCATTTGCCCCACGGCTGTCACCATGCCCAGGTTGGAAGCCGCCGGTATAGCGCTCCTCCCCTTGCTGTTCAAACACGAACTGGATCTTGACGGCATCATTTTGGACCGCCCGGCAGTTCGCGTCATGAATAACTTCAAGATGCCGGGTCGGAAGAAGCTGAAGGAAAATTTTCTTAAACACATCCAAATTGGTTTGGTTAAGATCGATTCCGGTGCAATTGAACTTATTGACAGCACCTCTTGCGCAAACGTCGCATACCTTCATCTGAATTTGAATTCCAGGGATCTGAGCGCCCAACTAAATGCTGATTCCACGACCTGGGCAGTGGCGGAAGTTACGATCGCTGATGTGGTGGCTGCCTTTCCAGCCATTTTCTACAAGTTGAATATAAAGAAGGCATTCTACAGCGACCTTGAAAAAATCATCAAAGCAGATTCTGTGCAAATCACTCCTTTGTACGGCCGGGCGGATTTCGCAAAAAGAGCAGGCCGGCAAATCGATCAGTTTAACTGCCTGATACCGGCTATCCAGGCGAGTGGCTTTGAAATGAAGAAATCAACGCCCCATACTGCTGGTTCCTATTTAGCTCATCGCGTTGACCTGCGCTTTAGACTGGACGTATTTCGTGATAAACGTGTTCCCCGAAAACCAAGAAGGCCCACCGTGCTGCCGGTTCTTTTTTTGCACCAACTTCCGTTTCGATTGCAAATAGACACGCTTGCTATTGCCGACAGTTATGTTTTATATGAAGAATTCCCAAAAACGGGAGATGCTACCGGCAAGTTATTTTTCAATGAATTACATGCGGGAATTTCCAATATATCCAACATTTCGTTACAGGGCGCCACAATGAATGTCACCACCCGCTTTATGAATGCGGGTGATTTGAAGGCTACTTTTACTTTCCCGTTCGAAGCCGAAAAGCCATATACTGCAAAGGGGTCGCTTTCCAATTTTTCAATACCGGCAATCAACGCCATGCTGGTGCCGTTCGCCCATGCTGAAATCGAATCGGGTGAAATGCAGGAAATGAAATTTCACTTTCAATACAATGAATACCGATCGGATGGAGAAGTGGAATTGTCGTATACAAATCTGAAGGTACGTCGTTTCAAAAGAAATCAGGAACAACTTGAGAACAAATTGGTCTCCTTCTTCTTAAATCTGTTTGTCAAAAATAACATGGACAAAAGTGACACCCGTGAAAAGAGAACAGGGACCGTACAAATGGTCCGGAACGATCAACGGGGTATTTTTAATTATTGGTGTAAATCGGTTTTTTCGGGTGTCCGGTCACAATTTCGCTTAGACAAAAAGGGAACTAGCGACAAGAAGAAATCCCACAGTAAATCATAACAACATCACATCGTTTTCTAAACGATCCGGAGTTGCAGGATCTTCGGCAAATTACTTTCCTCCACCCTCCCTGTTTGTAGAACATTTTCCTCATATACCACTGTTTCGCTTTTTCGATTAAGACCCGGCAACCCGATTGAAATGTGGTATGGTATTTTTATAAGCAATGATAGCGTAAAATGATATGGATATAATATTGAGCTTATTACCGTGGTTGCAAGGTGTGCGGTTTTTGCAACGATCTCTTGTTTCCTTGCTGAAAAAACATTTTCCTGTATTGAAAATGATCAGCGGGAAGAGTGATGAATCAACACAAGAAACGGCAAGACCCCAATCTGAATCATTGTCAAACTCAAACATCACTCAATTGATTCTTATTGAGTAAGAAAAATAGGAGAGAAATCAAATCGAGGAGGTCAAGTGCGATGGATGGGTCCTCCCATGAGAGCCTCCACCAAAACTGAATTCAATCCTGGAGAGACCGGTGTTCCATAAAAGATTACAAGTGAAGACAAAATTTCAAAACTTATTATTAGGCATTGCTGAAATTTATAAATTCATAAGTAACGTTTTCAAGCATTTGTTTTCAGGTCCCCCGGAATTCCGAGAGACTGCTAAGCAGTTCTACAATGTTGGAAATCGGTCACTCTTTCTGATCACGTTCACTTCCTTTCTTGTGGGAATCGTTTTTACAAAGCAATCCCGCCCGTCACTTTCATCCTTTGGCGCGGAATCATGGCTTCCCTCACTGGTTTCGCAAGCGGTAATCCGTTCATTGGGCCCTTTAATAACCGGACTGATTTGTGCCGGCAAATTAGGATCAAACATCGCGGCCGAGTTAGGCAGCATGAAAGTGACGGAGCAGATCGACGCCATGGAAGTATCGGGTACAAGGCCTTTTTCCTTTTTGGTGGTGAGCCGGATAACAGCGACAACCATCGCGCTTCCATTGCTGGTAGTATATGCCGACATGATGGCTTTACTTGGATCATTTCTTACCGTATCCTTTTTCAATAACACGGGATTCATGCAATACTTTAACGATGTAGCCAATTCAGTTACCTATACTGATGTTTTTTCTTCCTTAATAAAATCTTTCTTTTTTGGTTTTGCCATTGGCATCGTCGGAAGTTATGTCGGATACAACGCGGAAAATGGCACGACCGGCGTTGGCAAGGCTGCCAACATGGGCGTGGTCCTTTCGATGCTTACTATCTTCATCATCGATTTACTGGGCGTTCAACTAACCGGCCTCTTCAGGTAAATTGAATGACCCTGCCTGACAACCCATCAAAAGAAAAAAACTCATCCATCAATGGCCAAAAGACGGTGGCAACGGTGCGGGATTTAAAAAAGGATTTTGGTGATCGGAAGGTCCTCCAGGGAATAAGTCTGGAACTCCATGAAAGCGAGAATCTTGTTATTCTTGGGCGGTCAGGAACCGGCAAATCGGTTCTTATTAAATGCATCGTTGGCCTGATTCAGCCGGATGAAGGGGAAATGAATATCCTTGGATTCGATGTAAGAACGCTAACCCCTGAACAGCTCAACGAAATGCGTTTGCAGATCGGTTTCTCATTCCAAAGCAGCGCCTTATATGATTCAATGTCAGTGCGCGAAAACCTTGAATTTCCCCTCAAGCGAAACCTGGGCATATTTGATCAGCAAAAACTTGATGAAATGGTAATGAGCGCGCTAAAGGAAGTAGGATTGGAAGACTCTATCGATCAATATCCTGCTGAACTATCCGGCGGCATGAGGAAACGCATTGGCGTAGCGCGAACGCTGATCCTTAATCCAAAAATCATGTTATATGACGAGCCAACCGCCGGTTTGGATCCGATTACTTCAGCGGAGATCAACAAGCTTATCCTTCAGGTTCGCGAAAAATATAAAACATCTTCCATTATCATCACCCACGATATCAGCTGCGCCCGCGAGACCTCAGACAGGATCATCGCGATGGTAGAGGGGCGCAATAAAGCGGAAGGAACATTTGATGACTTAAAACGGATGAAGGATCCCGATCTGGAGCCTTTCTTTAGCTACTAACTTAATTTTTACAACCATGAACGCAGCAGAAGCCAAACAAAATATTAAACTCGGGTCATTTGTCCTCGGAGGACTGATCTTCTTTTTGTTCTCCGTGTTTTTCATCGGGAAGGAAAGTAGTTTTTTTAACCGCACTTTCCTGATATCGGCTATATTCAGGAATGTAGAGGGCCTGCAAAAAGGTGACAACGTATGGCTGTCCGGCGTGAAAATCGGAACCGTAAAAAGTGTCGATATCATAACGGAATCGAAAGTGATCGTGCATCTTTCGCTCCGCGACAAGCAAAATCAATTTATCACAAAGAATGCGACTGCTACGATTGGTTCGGATGGATTTATTGGAAATAAGATCGTCGTGATTCGCCCGGGGAATGCGGCCCATATCATTCAGGAATCCGATACGATAAACGCTTTGTCCCCTGCTGACACACAAGAATTACTCAACATTGCAAAAGATGTCGGGGAGAATACCCGGTCGTTAACCAGTGATCTGAAGACAATTATTTTTAAGATCAATAAAGGCCAGGGGATCGTCGGTGAATTGTTAAATGAAGGACCGTTTGCCAAAGACATCCGGAATACCGTCCTGTCCCTGAAAGCCACTGGAGAAAATACAGCAAGAGCCTCTTCCGATCTGTCCGCGTTAATTTATGACATGAAGCATGGCAAGGGATTATTACCAGCCATGATTTCTGATACTGCCTTCGCCGGATCGTTCGCGGAGGCAATCGTGAATGTAAAGAAGGTCAGTCAGAATGCGGCTCATGTCGCAGCCAATCTGGAGAACCTCACTGCGAAAATAAACAATTCACACAACGCGGTGGGTGTATTGCTTGCCGACACGGCCTTTGCGCGCAAATTGCAAAAAACAATGCAGAATACTGAAAACGCATCGCTTAAACTGGGTCAAAATATGGAAGGACTGAAGCACAGTTTTCTGCTGAGGGGGTACTTTAGAAAACAGGATAAGAAAGTCAAGATAGAAAAGGAAGCTGTGTTCGAAGCGGCAAAAAAGTAATGCAGAAGTTAACTGTGGAATTCTGTCCACATTTATGCGGATATACTGTGTATCGGATTGCTTATGATCCCCTGGGGTTAATTGATTTTAGATCAGCCAAAACCGATTATTTTCTTTGCTCTATCCGCCTTATTTCACGGAAAATCAAACGTTAAAGGGCCTTGGCACAATTGTTTAGCTGAGGATGGGAAATACTAAACACTAACATATGAAAACTAAAATCTTTAAGACAAGCTATCTGTTTGCTTTCGCAATGGCCCTGCTGTTGGGCAGTTACGCTACTGTTTCGCGGGCTCAAAATTCGATTACCTGGGACAAACTTGGAACTCAGGTGGTTGACTTTACGCTTGACCGCGACGTCGTGACGGTCAGTAGCCAGCAATCGTACAATGCCTTGAAAATCAAGGTGAACAATGGAATGGTTAATATCCATAAAGTGACCGTCCACTTTGCTAATGGAGAAACCCAGGACATAAAACTTCCTAAGGAGTTGACAAAGAACAACGACGGTAAACTTATTGATTTGAAAGGAAATCAGCGCATTATTAAAAAGATTACATTCTGGTATGATACCGAGAACGCCAATAAAGATAAGGCCGTTGTCGAAGTTTGGGCCAGAAAGTAGTTGCCGGCATTTATCTAATTCCCGCCGCTTGCCCATCTTTTCCCTGGGAGGGAACCTGCCCGCATTCTATTCTATTTAAAGAGAAGACCATGGTCTTCTCTTTTTTCTATTTGTCCCTGACCATTTCGTGGCATTCCTTGAATGGCTATCGGAGGAATGGTTTATATTTATATATGAAAATTACCAGCATCGTTTTCTGCCTATTGTCGGGGTTGCTGATCAATGCCGGAACCCCCTTCAATTCACCGGAAGCGCAAATATCAAACGGACTTATTAATGCCCGACTCTACCTGCCGGACGCCGACGACGGATACTACCGGGGTTCCCGATTCGATTGGTCTGGCGTAATTGCAAGCCTGGACTACAAGAGACATCATTATTTCGGACAATGGTTTAAGGAATACGTCCCAACTCTTCATGACGCCATTGTGGGCCCGGTGGAGTCCTTTGATCCCATCGGTTACGAAGAGGCAAAGATTGGAGCTAATTTTATCAAAGTCGGGATAGGCGCGCTCTCTAAAACGGACGAATCCCCCTATGCATTCGCAAAGACTTACCCAATTATCAACGCCGGAATATGGCATGTGATAACCAAGCCGGACCAGGTGCAGTTTACGCACAGCTTCCATGAGAAAGCCTACTCTTATGAATACAAAAAGACGGTGAAACTGATAAAGAATAAACCGGAAATGATACTCGCGCACACGCTAAAAAATACAGGGCAGCTGACGCTGGAGACTTCGGTATACAATCACAATTTTTTTGTCATGGATGACCAACCAACAGGGCCCGGTTTTACGGTCACTTTTCCTTTTGCATTGCCGGGTGAAGTCGGAAACGAAATGGGGGATTTTGTACAATTCAGGGATCATCAGATGTCCTTTCTGAAGGAGTTGGACCCCAAGGAACATGTTTTTTTCAGGGATATGACCGCTGGGAAAAATGCGGATTACCATATCCAAATCGAGAATCATAAAACCGGTGCCGCCGTAAAGATCACGTGTGATCAGCCGATTTCAAAATTCATATTCTGGTCCGCATCAACAACACTTTGTCCAGAACCCTTTATCAAAATCAAGGTGGATCCGGGTAAAGAGTTTTCCTGGAACATCACCTATGAATTTTACGACTGCGGAGTCGGTGTCATTCGCTTAAATACGGCCCATTCTCCTATGAAATGTCATCCCTCGCCTGCCGAAGCGGCTGCGAAGGCAGGCCGGGCTCTGACCCGGGACCCCGTGGAAATCAACGCGGAGAAGAATCCATGAAATGCTATTGTGCGATCGCCACGGGATACCGGATCAAACCAGGTCAATGGCCACAATCTCATGATCAAAAATCCGCGGTACCGATAATGAGATCTTCCCGTCAATATTTTTGAACTCGGGTTCATTTTTCTGAAAAAGTAATTTCACGCCTACTGCTCTTGTATCAGGCGGAATTCTTACATCCACCGTTGCATCGACCGGTATCAGCTCGCGGAATGGTCCCTTCATCATCATTGGATTGGTCAGGTTGACAAGGTGTAGCGTCATCGAATGTTCCTGACGCCAGACGGTGACATCAACCACGCCGGGACATTTTACTGACACAACAGGTTCTTCTGCAAGCGCCCACCGGATGGTATTGCGCAGCAATTTGCCGTGATCTTCACTCATGATTTGCCAGAAGGTACGGTCAACGTCCCCAGGCAAATAAGCGATCCTGGCGTTTCCAATCTCACGTAGAAAGAGTCCCCGGAGGTTGGTATCCACTGTTCTCGGATAGACGTCCTCCATTGGTAGGTCCGGATAGGTGGGGATAATCGTGACCGGACTCGGAAAAGGGGCGAAGGGTGTCACTTTCACTTGATGTGCGCCATTAATAATACGGTACGCGTCTTCGAGATACTTTAAGACCGGATGAAATTCTCCGGTTGCCGGATCGCTCTTCAATCTCAGATAGCTGTTTTGCAGGGGGCCTTCGACCAGGTGATCATAAGAAACCCCAAAAATATCCGACAACCCGAAATCAGATCGCTGTTTTCCAGACTCGTCATAGAGCGAGGTTTCATACGTGGCCACCAGACTCCCGCCTGCCTTTACAAACTTTCTGAGTTGATCACATTGAAGATCAGAAAGAGCCGCAATGTTTGGTAGTATCAGCAACCTGAACGGCTTTAGATGATCGGGATCCAGCAGCTTGTCATTGACCATCTCGAAAGGCATACGGTCCTCAATCAATGCGTGGTACATTCCAAACGCATGGTCCCTGGCATTTTTTTGCCACTCCATTCCTCCATAGTTCTGGTCCGTTTGTTCAGAATAAACCAACCCCACCCTGGCCATCGGTGCACTATTTCTCAGATAGCGCTCGTTGAGATAATAGTTATTATATAATTTTTCTACGGTATCCATCCAGCGTTTATCAAAGATGAAGGCTCCGAATTTAACAAAGCACGGCCTGAGCCCGTTGGCAACTCCTTCTGCTACCCAGATGCTGATCTCTGCGTTGCTTTGTACAGAATCTTTCCAGCGGTATTGTTCTTCTACGCCGACACTGAAAATTCCTACCTGCGGTTTCATCCCCATGGTTGCGCGGAGTTCTTTGGCGTGTTTTGCATTTGCCCATGGAGGAATGACGCCACTTCGGGCCTGCTGGTCGGCGAAAAAGAAGTCAGCTTGCTCTCCGGTTATCAGTTTGTCCGGAAATCCATTGGGAATGTAACGGGCTGTAGGTTTCTTCTTTCGGATTTCAGCGTCCCAGAGATACCACAATTCCTTCAGGCGCCCGGTACGCCACAACCTGTACTCTACATACGCGGGATCGTGTGGATCGCCGGAGGGCGTTGATGTACTTTGCGTCTGGTTGACCTTGGGAAGGTCCAGACCCGAGAAGGTTTTGAAGTTGCGCACACAGTGTTCACAATAGCAAATACCATGACCGCTCCAGCGATTGGAGAATATTCCTTCGGGCTCGTATCGATCCATGATC
>JBGPGZ010000097.1:0-11379 GCA_041484175.1 Cyclobacteriaceae bacterium
ATTAATCTCATTGCGGTAGTTATAGGCTTCACAAACCCATACACGACCGCGCTCGTCAATGGCGATGTTGGTGGGATTCGTGAACATCGGCTCGGATGCAAAGAGTTTTACTTCAAGGCCATTGTACACTTTCAGATCCGCCAGGGAGGCGGCCGGTGAATGATCGTCGGTTTTTTCACTGGAGCACGCAAATAAAATGCTCAAAAAAAGGACCGTAACAATTCTACTCATGGCATACAAGTTAAAAGAAAGATAGTGATTTGATACAATCCCTACGGTTCTTTTATTCCCGAACCTCATCGATTTATAACTTCATAGATTGGTGAGAGGTCGATCAAAATTATTCGGCCCGCAATGACCTCGAAGGGTTTGAAGTTGCTGCTTTCCATGCCTGGATTCCGACCGTCAAAAAAGCGACAAGAAACGACACGACTCCGGCTGCCATAAACACCGTCCAACCGATGTCAGTATGATAAGCAAAATTCAGCAACCAGTTCTTCATCACATAATAAGCCAACGGCGAAGACAGTATAAAGGCGATGGCAATCAGCAGGATAAAATCCTTTGATAGCAGAACAACAATATGTTGAATCGTCGCGCCAAGAACCTTGCGAATGCCAATTTCCTTTGTGCGTTGCTCGGCCGCAAAAATTATCAATCCCAACAGCCCGAGGCAGGAAATGGTGATGGCCAGGAAAGCAAAATAATTTGCCAGCGTGCCCACCGTGGTTTCGCTTTTATATTGCTGCTCAAAGGTCTCATCAACAAAATGATATTCGAACGGATAAGCAGGATTGAGGCGCGCTGTCAATCTTGCCAATCCATCCATGGATTCCACCGTCCTCCCCTTCTCGATGCGGGCAATCAAATACCAAGTCCAGGCCGGATGATTATGGATGATCAACGGCTCAATCGCAGTGTGCAGGGAGTTGAGATGAAAGTTCTTTATGACGCCAATAATCTTGCCAGGGCGGTTCCAGAAGGTTATGGTCTGGCCAACCGGATCTTGTAATCGCATTTTCTTTACGGTCTCTTCGTTGACCAGGTATGCGGAGGTGTCGGAGGCAATACTTTGCGAAAAGTCACGACCTTCAAGCAGTGTGAGGTCCATGGTCTTTACGTATTCACTTCCCGTCGCTATTTGTGTAAAAAGAACTTGCTCGTCCGGAAGTTTGCCGGGCCAATTCACGGCGACAGTCGAACTTCCTGCTTCGAGCGGGTTTGCGCTGGCAACGGCGACAGACTTTATTCCCGGCAATCTTGACGCTTCCTGCTGAAAGGTCTCCAGGTTCTTCAGGAGATCACCCTCCAGAACAAGATAAGCAAGGTTCTCCCGGTCAAAGCCGAGATTTTTGGTCTTAATGAATTCCATCTGGCGGTAAACGACAATCGTGCAAAAGATCAGGACGGTCGTCAGGCAGAATTGAAATACAACAAGCCCCTTGCGAAAGAACGTAGATCCCGTCGCAAATTTCAGCGTTCCTTTTAACACGTTTAAGGTGTTGAATGAGGAAAGAAAAACAGACGGATAGATTCCCGAAATAATTCCAGTAGCAATCGCTATTCCAGCCAGGGTAAGCAAAAAACCAGGGTCGTTGTAATGAAGGTGTATTTCTTTGCCGGTCAACTGTCTGAAAACCGGTAGCAATAATTCAACAAGGAACACGGCAAAAAGCATCGCCAGAAATGAAAACGCACAAGCTTCGCTCATGAACTGGAAAATCAGGCTCTTCCTCGACGCACCGTTTGTTTTTCGAATGCCGATTTCTTTCGCCCGCTTGAGCGACCTGGCTGTAGACAAGTTCATGAAATTAATGCAGGCAATAACCAATACGACAACCGCCACAACCGAAAAAGATTGCACATAGTCAATTCTTCCGCCATCCTGTTTACCATTCTTGAAACTGTCATGCAGATACATTTCTGCATAGGGTTGAATAAACAAGTCAACGGTGGCCTTTGGCAATTTCTGCTTGATAAAGTCCTTAATTTTTGCCTCGACCGCTGCTGGTGAAGCATCCGCCCTCAACAGGATGTAAGTTCGCACCCCGTTGTTTCCCCATTCCCTTAACCATTGATTGACCTTTTCAAAATGCTCAATAGGTAGTACGAAATCAAATCGCAGAGATGAGTTGAATGGAATGTCCGCTAATATCCCGGTAACCTCGTAGTCCTCGCTATTATTGAGACGGATCATTTTCCCAACGGGGTTATCATCCCCAAAATAACGTTCGGCGATCTGTCCTGAAATCACTACGGAGTATGGCTTGAGGAGGGCCGTTTTAGAATTACCGCTGGTCAGCGGGAAGGTGAACATCTCAAAAAACTCAGGGCTGGCATATCTTCCCTTTTCCTTGTGTGATTCCTTTCCCACCGTCAGCAATTCCTGGGATTCCCACGTCATTTTTACCGCGTGGCTAATTTCCGGTATTTCGGCTTGCAGTGCCTCCGCCAGTAGCCCCGGCGTTGAGTGGCCCGTCTGAATATCGCCACCGGCATAGAACTGAGTCTCCATGACCCTGAAAAGGTGTTTGCCATGCTTGTGGAACCGATCGTAGCTCAGTTCATCGTTGACCCACAAAAAGATGAAGATGCTGCATGAAATGCCAAGTGATAATCCCGACAGATTGATTATCGCAAAATACTTTTCCCTCCAAAGATTGCGGATCGCAATTTTAACGTAGTTCATCAGCATAGGCGGGCAGGTTTTGGCATTATTAGCCAATTATGATGCCACTTAGAAGCTTTCAATATGACTTACCAAGCCATTACCGCCCGTTTACCTTGTTCCATTGCGGACAGTTATGTTTCATTTGCGGACTAGCAACTTGGTACAAATCACCCCGATCCCGCTCATACCGCAGTAACCCAGGATGGTCCGTGGTGACTTAAATCACAACAAATGATTTGCTATTTTTAGGTTGATCTATTGAAGACTTTCACCCTAAAGAGAAAAGCCCTTGCTCCGTTAGAGCCCCATCAATGAAAATGGAGAGACGTACATTCCTGAAATCGTCCGGGCTGATATCCGCAAGCTTATTGTGTTCACGGTTTCCCACGATTGCCGGACCTTTTACGCGAGCAGATTTTTTGCGTTCACCGTTTCCACAGGATAAAAAACTAGATCCCCAATGGGTGAAATCGCTGTTTAAAAGAGGCAAGGCTACAACTTATCTCAAAACCAAAAACGAATTGCGATACATTGGTATGCCGGTGGGAGGAATTTGCTGCGGCACCGTGTATCTGGGGGGAGACGGCAGGCTCTGGGTTTGGGACATTTTTAATCAGAACCAAATGGGCGCGGTCAATAAAGTCCTTCCGATAAAATTAGAGCAGTTCAATGTCAATGAGGTTAACAATAGTTTTGGCTCACTTTACCTTGAACCAGCAAACAATGTACATCCGCTCCAGCAGGGATTTGCTCTCATTATCAGGCAGAAAAATACGGTGATCGTAAAACGTCTTCATCACGACGACTGGGATGAAATAATTTTTGAAGCCACTTATCCGGTAGCTAAAATTCAGTATGTAGATGACAAGCTAGCTTTGAAAGTAACCTTGCAGGCTTTCTCTCCCTTTATCCCTGGCGATGCTTACCATTCGGGACTTCCGGTTACCAACCAATCAATATCGGTTGAGAACCTTTCCGGCAAAGCCATCATAGTCGACGTGGTAGGTTGGCTGGAAAATAAGGTACTCCTCCATTCGGAAAAGAAAAATGGTGATTTCACCCGAATCAATAGCCAGATTGATAATCCCAGTTGTAAGGGCATTTTTTTAACATGCGCTGCGGCCGATCAAACACTTACAAAAGCGGCCGACTATGGAAGCATGGCCATCATTTCCCTTTCAAAACCCTCCACCTGTATTGATGATTTCCAGCGCGGTAAAAGCGCGGCATTCGCGGAATTAAGAGATTTTGTAAAGCTAACGGACAATTCACCCGTAGCCATTGTCGGAACGACCCATACCCTTCAGCCCAAACAAAAAGGTAATTCAGATTTCATCATCTCATGGTACATGCCCCATATTTCATTTCGGGAAAAGGCAATGACCGAAGAGGGAGCGGATTTCCATTTTTATACAAAGGATTTCGCAGACGCATCTTCAGTGGCCATTTATACGGCAGAGAAGTATCAAACCCTCAAAGAGAAAACCCTATTGTGGAATCAAACCTGGTACGATAGTACCTTACCGTGGTGGTTTCTTGAAAGAACCTTTTCAACGATTTCAAATTTGGCCACGACCACCGCACATCGCTTTAAGTCAGGAAGATTTTATGCATGGGAAGGCATCGGGTGTTGTCACGGCACGTGCACCCACGTTTGGCAATATGCCCACGCCATGGCGAGAATATTTCCAGAGATGGAAAAAGACACACGTGAGCGTGTGGACCTGGGAGTGGGGTACGACGAAAAAACCGGACAAATTTCCATTCGTGGAGAAAAGACGGGTCCTTCCATTGACGGGCAAGCAGGAACTATCTTGCGTTTTTACAGGGAACATTTAATGTCGAGCGACGGCGCCTTCCTTCATAATCATTGGGATAAAATTAAGAAGGCGATCTCCTTTGTCATGCGGTTGGATAAAAATAAAGATGGCATGACTGACACACCCATGGAAAACACACTTGACGCCTTATGGAGTGGGGAAATTTCCTGGATTGTCGGTTTGGCGATTGCCTCCGCGCGTGCAGGTGAAGAAATGGCCAAGGAAATGGGGGATCTTGAATTTGCTTTATTGTGCCGTGAATATTGTGAAAAAGGAAAGCAAAACATGGAACAGTATTTATTCAATGGTGAGTATTTCATTCACCGGCCTGATCCCGCGGAAGGAAAAAAAGGAGTGGGATCGTATAATACTTGTCATATAGACCAGGTGTACGGTCAATGCTGGGCCTGGCAGGTTGGTCTCGGGCGAATTTTGAACAAGGAAAAAACAATGAGTGCATTGCAGGCACTCTGGAAGTACAATTTTATGCCGGATGTGGGGCCTTATATCGCAACCCACAAAGGCGGACGTTTTTATGCGGTGGCGGGCGAAGGGGGGATGGTCATGAACACGAATCCCAAAAAAGAGGAGAAGCCCTATGGTGAAGCTGAAGCCTGGCAGATAGGATACTTCAGTGAATGCATGACTGGCTTTGAGCACCAGGTAGCTTCGCATATGATGGCAGAAGGAATGATTGAAGAGTCGATGGTTCTTACACGCATGATTCATGACCGTTACCACGCTTTCAGACGCAACCCCTTTAACGAAATTGAATGTAGCGATCACTATGCGCGGTCCATGGCTAGTTATGGTACATTTATCAATGCTTGTGGCTTTACCTACCATGGACCCCTTGGGCAGATTGGTTTTGCTCCAAGGTTCTCATCTGAAAACTTCAAGGCCCCCTTTACCGCGGCGGAAGGTTGGGGCTCTTATTCTCAGCAAAGCAACAAGAAGGAGTTTTCTGCCCAGTTAAATGTTCATCACGGAAAACTAAACCTGAGGAAGCTGAACTTTGAGCTTGATAAAAATCTCAAGGCCTCGTCAGTAAGAGTGGCGTTGAACAGTAAGCAAAAACCCTCCCGCTTTACACAAAACGGAAGAAGTTGCATTATTGAATTCTCGACGGCAGTCGTTGTGCTTGAAAGTCAGGCATTGTCAGTTACCGTGTTGTAATCAGAACTTATAATGAAAATATTTCTTGTGGGTGGTTTTCTCGGTAGTGGCAAGACAACTGCCATTCGGCATGCGACCCTGTACCTACGGAAGGCTGGTAAAAAAACGGGTGTGATAACCAATGATCAGGGGGAGCAATTGGTGGATACGCGTTTTATCCTGCAACAAGACATGGTCGTAGAGGAAGTGACAAATGGATGCTTTTGTTGCCATTTTGAAGACCTGTCCAAAAGTATAAATGCCCTGCAACAACTAGGGCAGACCGACATCATCTTTGCCGAATCGGTTGGTTCCTGCACCGATCTGGTGGCAACCGTCGTAAAGCCGTTGCTGGAATATGAAAAAAATATGGATCCCGTCCTTTCTGTTTTTGCGGACGTGCGACTCCTATGCTCTTATCTGCTAAAGGACAAGGATATTTTTTACGGAAAGATGAACTATGTGTATGAAAAGCAACTGGAAGAAGCGGACCTCCTTGTCATCAGCAAGATAGACACCGTGAATGAAGAGCAATTGCTGGTGGCCAGGAAACTGATTGAAAGCGAGTATGGTCACAAAAAGATACTGTATCAAAACTCACTAGTCGGTGGTGACATCGAGCGTTGGTTAACGGCTGCGGATCAGATTTCGGCACGCGCTTCAAGACAGTCGCTTGAAATTAATTATGAAGATTATGCTGCTGGTGAGGCGGAAATGGCGTGGTATGACAGCGAACTGGAGATTGTTTGCCGGGATACGACTGCCGGTAATATTGGATTTAGGTTGATGGAGGGCATTAACAAGAGACTCAGGAACCTCAAATCGGTCATAGGGCACCTAAAATTCCTGATGAGCGATGAGAAACAACACGTCAAAGTCAGCTTCACTACAATACCGGAGGTTGAAAGTTTTCAAGCACCGGGCTTTGGAAAGACAAACAGGGTTGGTGTTTTGATCAATGCAAGAGTAAAAGCGGACCCGGCATTTCTTGAGAAGGTAATTGCCGAAGCGATCCGGGAAATTGAACAGCGGGGGGATTGTACGGTTAAGGAAAGGAACAGAACGTCATTTAAGCCGGGCTATCCCAGACCTACTCACAGAATAGGTAATTGAATCGGTATTAGGTCATGGTTGTCAAGTGAATGTCTTTGTTTCTGAATTTGTAGGTGGTTATTCAGTGCCGGCGAATGAAAGTGATTTTTCTACTAGGCCTCTTCATACCCTGTATGCTCCTCGCCCAAAACAAACCGGGGACCGGGCTGCGGATCAAGAAAGCCAAGGGTGTGATCAAGCTCGACGGCATCCTGGATGAAGGCGACTGGCAGGACGCCAACGTAGCAAAAGACTGGTATCTCAATTACCCGGTTGATACGGCAAAAGCTCCTTTTCAGACGGAAGCCAGACTGACTTTTAACGACCATTTCATTTACGTTTCATTTGTTTGCTATGACAATGAAACACCCGATCTCGTCCAATCGTTGCGACGGGACTTTGATTACGATCGCAATGACAATGTGGCTTTCAACGTCGGTCCTTATAACGACCACATCAATGGTTTCTTTTTTGCGCTGACACCCAAAGGCGTCCAGATGGAGGGAACCATCGCTGCCGGTGGCAACGTTTCGGCGGGGGGTAATGTCGAAGATGCATTCAACACAAACTGGGACAATAAATGGTATTCCAAAGTAGTACGGTACCGGGACAAATGGATTGCAGAGGCGGCCATTCCGTTTAAGAGCTTCCGCTACAAAAGCGGACTGAAGGAATGGAACATTTCGCTTGACCGCAACGACAAAAAGAGGAATCACAAATCTTCGTGGATCCGAACTCCCATTCAATACAATACGGGAACTTTTGCGTACGGCGGGCAGTTGATTTGGGAAGACCCTGTTCCTCCGGCCCGCATCAATGCGTCGTTAATTCCCTTCGTGGCCGGACGATTTGCCGCTGACAATGAAGCTGACCCAAGCACCAGGATGTCAGAGCTGCAACCTGGATTTGATGCCAAGGTTGGTGTAACCCCTTCGCTCAATCTGGATCTGACGGTCAACCCCGATTTCTCGCAGGTTGAGGTTGACCAGCAAGTTATCAACCTGACCCGGTTTGAGTTCAAATTTCCAGAACGCCGGCAGTTCTTTCTTGAAAATAGTGACCTCTTTAGCCGCGCCGGGTTTCCGGAAGCCCGCGTCTTCTTTTCGCGAAGGATCGGTTTGGTCAAAGACTCCAGCGGTCTTTACAACAGAGTTCCCATCGACTATGGGGCGAGGCTGAGCGGTTCGATCAATAAAAAGTGGAGGCTTAGCCTGCTCAATATGCAGACCAAAGAAAAGCTTTCCGTTGGGTTACCCGCTCAGAACTACGCGGTGGCCACCGTTCAACGAAACTTTTGGCGTCAATCGAATTTCGCCATGACTTTCGTTAACAAACAGAGCCTGGGCGTCAGCGCAGGCGACTCCCTTAAATACTTCCACGAAAGCATATTTCAACCAGTGGTTACCGGCATTAACAGCTTCCGGAAAAGGAACATTTACAACCGGGTCATTGACGCGGACTTCGAATTATTAAGCAAGGACAATAAGTGGTACAGCAGTTCATACATTGCGCATTCCTTTGACGATTTTAATAAGAGTCAGAGCACGACAGGAGGCGCTTATCTGCAATACTCCGTGCGACGTCTCATCCTATATGTAGGGAATTCCTTTGTCGGAAAGAATTTCAACGCCGAGGCCGGGTATGTGCCAAGTCACCAGATTTACCCCGGGCAATTAAATTATTATACGAGTTTCGGTTACAAGTTCTATCCAGGAAACAAAATCGTGGTCATGGGGCCGTCTATGATTCTCATTCAAACTTATCTTCCCGGCGGCACTTTGAGTGACAAGAATTATTTGTTGAGCTACAATTTCAGTTTTATCAATACGGCAACGCTGTTGTTTTCCACCAATTACATTTTTCAACGGATGACCAACAATTTTAACCCGATCGACGCAGTGAAGTTCACCCAATTCGTGATCGGCGAAAAGTATGACTGGCAAAACATTTCAGCTACCTTCCAGAGCGATGCCCGCAAGCTTGTCAACTTTACCGTCCAGAGCACCTACGGTGGATTTTATAACGGAACTAACCTGAATTTTAACGGGCAGTTGAATTTCCGGTACCAACCTTATGGAAATGTATCCCTTCGATTTGATTACAATGATCTTAAACTGACCGGCAAGTACGGCCGGGAGAAATTGTTCCTGGTTGGGCCCCGGGTGGACTTGACCTTTACGGACAGGCTATTTCTCACCACGTATGTTCATTACAACAAGTTGTTGGATAATATGAATCTTAATGTTCGTTTTCAATTGCGCTATCAGCCCGCCTCCGATTTTTTCATCGTTTACACCGAAAACTATTTACCCGAAACCATCGCCAGCAAGAACCGGGCGCTGGTCTTTAAGTTTACATATTGGCTTAACCTCTGATGTTAGGGGAAGAGGATTCTGTGGATTCTGGATTCTAGTGATTCTGGTCGGTGATACATTCCAGAACCAGTGTCCAGAATCAACAGAATCCACGGAATTCAATAGGATCAACATTTTTACTAATATATTTAGTTTTTAAATATAAATTTACTAATTATATTAGCATTATGAAAACGATCAAAACAGGTTTTGGCATCAAAAGAATCGGGGATTGTGAAGAAAGTGTCTTGCTGCTTCAAGTCCGCGATTTATTAAGTACGCACCGGGGAGTGCTGATACAACGGTTGATCTCTGATCTTCCCACCTACATTGAGTACACGTTCAATGTCAAGGCACAGGTTAAGCAACTCCAAGAAATCAAAGAGCGACTTTACGAATTAAAAAATTCCTCCGTTGAATTGGATGTTTATCCCTCGATCGTTCAGGATGTATTGGCGAATAAAGTAATACACATCATCAACGGGCCTTTTTATAAGGAAATCAATGATTGCATCGGGTGGTATTTTCAGGAACTTCCGTTGACGCTGGTGAAATGAAAACGAAAGAGAAAAACCATATTCAGTACGATTTTGAATTGGCGCACATTCCTAAAGTCTGGGACGAGCTGCACGATCGTTTTGGTTTTAAACTGGATCTTTGGAAAAAACAATTCAACGAGTATTTAAAAATACAACCCCGAACAGTTTCTGAAATAGAAGCCTTTATTTATTTCGGGAACCGGTTTATCAATCCTGTGATCAATGAGATCCTTTGCAGGCAAAGTCAATTTCCCTCGTTCAACCGGCTTTTAGAATACGTGATCAATAAATAAGAGATTAACTATCCAGCAAAGCCAATTCCGGATACTCAAAATGCTTCATAATCGCGGGCGTATCCTTGTTATCGATCTTTCTATCGGTGATCATTTTGGAGATGGTGTAAGCTTCCATTGAATTTTCGGAAAAAGGTTCACACAAAGCCAATACATCGTCTTTTGTCAAATTCGGATTAAGCCAATCTATCTCAAATTGCCTGGGTAAAATAACGGGCATCCTTTTTTTGCTGTTGTGTATCTTTTCCATCAGCGGATTGGCGCGGGTGGTCAGTACACTGTAGGTATTGGCGACCTCCCCGCTGGCTTTATCGGTCCATTCCGACCACACTCCTGCCAGCGAAAAGACGGGTTGGTCATTGAGATGAACAAAGTAGGGATATTTCACTTTACCGCCTTTGAACCAGCGCCATTCAAAAAAGCCGGTGCAAGGAACAAGGCATCGCCGTTCGCGGATCGAATCTTTGAAGGCAGGTTTTTCAAAGGACTCTTCAGAAATGCAGTTCAGCGTTCTTATTCTTATCTGGTCCGCGTCTGCTCTGGATTTTGTCCACCATGGGATCAGGCCCCAATGAAAGAATTGAAATTCTTTGGGTCTGTCGTTTGCAATGACGGGGCCTGGCCTAAAGTCAAATCCATTTTCAAAAAAAGTAGGAGTGTAAATTGCATGAAAAGCAGCCTGGTAATAATCCTCCAATTCACGTTGAAGGGCTGTATCTTGTTTGTAGTAACACATCACAAAAAATTTCTGCAAAGATAAGAACTTCACGGATTCGCTAAAGTGAGGATATCTTTCTAAAGATCGTGCAGATTTGCGATTGTTGATTTGCGGACGGCGAATTGCGAAGTAGGGTTCTTTCGCATTGATCGAGCGTAACCACCTAACTCACAATTCGCAACTCGCAAATGCAAATCAAAAATCGCAATTCAGCATTATCTCCAATGAAAGGCCCAATCTTTTGGTTTACTCCGTGACCTTTTTGAAAAGCAGTGAATCGAGTGAATATTTCCCCGGCCCGAGAATGGCGATGATGATAAAGGAAGCCCAATAGAGCGATGGTAATTCCTTGTAGCCAAACGGATCGTGCCAGTGATGAATAAAGACAGCGACGGTAAATCCAAAGGCAATAGGAATTGAAAGCAACCGTGTGAACAGGCCAACGACAACAAACGAGGCACAGATCAATTCCGTGAAAACCATCAGTCCCATGGTGGTTCGCGCACCGAGGTTCAAGGGGTCCGGAAATTCGGTCGAGCCCGCAATAAATTGCCGAAACGTAGGCCAACCCTGATTGATAACCAGGAGGCCGGCAAAAACAATCCGCAAGAGCAGCAATGCCATCGGCTCGAATCTGGATAGTTTGTCAAGGTCTTGGAGTTTCATGACCGAAGTTACGATTTAATGTGCTAAAGTGTCAGCGGGCTAAAGTCCAAAGTTCAATGTCCAAAGTCCAG
>JBGPGZ010000098.1:0-11333 GCA_041484175.1 Cyclobacteriaceae bacterium
AAAGTCGATTAATACTCGCGGTTGAAATCACCCCGGCGAAAACCGCCGCCACTTCCACCCCGGTTTCCACCGCCGCTGCGGGGACCACCTTCGGTGCGAGGACGTGCTTCGTTAACGACCAGGTTCTTACCCATAAAATCAGCGCCATTGAGTTCGTTGATGGCGTTGCGCGCTGCAGTGTCATCTCTCATTTCGATAAATCCGAAACCCCTGCTGCGCTGAGTAAATTTGTCGATCACGATTTTCGCAGAGGTTACTTCTCCGTATTCTGCGAAAAGATTCTTGAGTTCTTCCTCGGAAGCCTTCCAGGGAATGTTGGCTACATAAATGTTCATTTTGGTTGTTGAAATTAAGTGATAAAAAGTTTCCGTCAATTCAATAATCTCAACTGATGAACAAAACGTACGACCAGACTACCGATTATTTCATTAACCTTTCGCAAAGATAATAATATTTTATTAATGCCGCATTTTGCTATTTTTTACGTGACTTTTGTAAACAGGAACTCCTGAATCGGTCCATAGAAGGGCGATTGCGACCTGATTTCAAGGTTTTTTAGGCTCCCTGGTGGCAATTCGAAGTTCTGGCTTTTTGTTTTCCGGTGTGGTTCCAGGCGACCCTGCAGATTTCATTTTCTGATGGGGGAATGTGCGCGCGCACGGTCAATGAGATTCTCTATCGTACCGTCTATCCTTGATTTGGACGAAGACTTTTTCTTTCCCTCACCGCCTTCGCCTCTCCTGGGGAGAGGGGAGCGAGGAGTGAAGGTTGCCCTATTGATATTCACGATGTTCGCTGATGAATTTTGTCAACCCATTTCGTGCCGTCGTCCGGATTTTGTTTTTGATCAACGGACTCCAGCCCAAAAACACGCCCGGCGCGCCCAACGCCATGCGGCTCCATCGCCAAAGATCAAAATAATCCTGGTGACGAAAGATCTTTCCATCCTTAAACTCAAAATGGGCATCGATCACGTTGTGAACCTTCTTTCCTGTCCTGGAGAATGTGTACCAGGCCTGCCAACGGCACGAGCCTTCTGCTCCGGACGCATTCACATCTTCGAAAATGATCTTCAGATCCTGTGCCGCCGCCGTGAGCATGTGCCACATGGCTTTTAATTCCATGGAATTAAGATCTTGAAAGACAGGGTCCGTAAACGTTGCCTTCTCATGATAGCAGGATTGCATCGTCCTCCAATCTTTGATTTGAAAAGAAGTGTAAAGCTGGTGGATGATGCCTTCAGGTTTAGTCATTTCTTCATGGGTTGCAGAATATGCCGATCCTGGAAGGGAACCGAGCCATCCTATCTTGTCGACAATTCCGATGAGACAAGATTGGTTCCACTATCCGGATGCAACTTGTTGCTCAACCGCAACACGAACAAGTACATCTTGTCTTTCTCAAATTCGTTCGGGCTTTTTGTGAATACAATCAATTGCTGCTTCGGCGGACCGGTGCCATCGCTCACCGTCAAATGATTACCGATGCATGGCTTGCAGATAGCTCCTGGCGGACAAGGGGGGCATCGATAGCGATCAATAACCTTTGCTTTGATCCGAAAAGTGTCTGACTTGCATGTCTTTATTTCGTCAATCGATATCAAGGGATATTCCTTTTGTGGCATAGCCGAATGGGCGATACAAAGAAAACTCAAAAGGAAAAAGGATTTTAGCAAACGGAAAAGAATGACAGACCGGGGCATGCCCGAAGATAGGAAATCTTTACGACTAAAAGTTTGCATGAGAGTCCCCTCCCGGGGAAAGGTCTTACAGGGAAAAGAATTACAACCTATGTGCTCTATGTGCCTATGTGTTTTGAACTTGATTTTTAACCACATAGGCACATAGGACACATAGAATCCAATCATAATTTATAGCGTGCGCGCTGGTTCCCTGGCATCGAATAGAAGTGCGTGCGATGGAGTTGAACAAACAATGAGATACTATTTCGGTGGCTGGGTGGATTCGATCTCTTCATCCCGGAGATTCAATTTGGGCATGAGCGCAGGGCGTGTAAGTTTCCATCTTCGATGACTCCAAAGCCAATATGCTGGCTTCTTCAGGATATCCTTTTCCAACCTGCGTGTTATTCTTTCCATAATCTCCCCATCACTCAATTCCTGAGGACAATCGCAGATTTCAGAGAATTCAAAGCTATAGTGACCTCGCTTTTCTTTGCCAATGAGTCCGTAGACGACGGGATAGTTATAGATCCTGGCATATTTTTCAGCGCCAAAAGGAACCGCGGTGTCCTGATTAAGAAAAGTGGTCCAATAGCATTTATCCGCGCTGGAGGGCGACTGGTCAATACCGAAAATGGTGAGGGTTAGATTTTTCTTTTCCTTTTCAAAGACTTCTTTCACACTCCGGGTTGGGATCATCCGCAAGCCGTATTTGCTCCGGGTCTCCCGCATTTTTGAATCAAAGAACGCACTGCTCAGCGGCATGTAAATCGCAATGGCCTTGTGCTTAACCGCCGTGTCGATGCCCACGGCAAAGAGTTCCCAATTATTATAGTGACCGCCTGCGAGGATAATACTTTGACCTTTTTCAAAATAACGGTCAACCAATTCCGGGTTTTTGAAAACCATTCGTTTCTTTACCTCCTCCTCCGAAATGGTAAATGCTTTCAAACTTTCTAGGATCAAATCGCAAAAATGATGATAAAATTCCCTGGCGATCTCCTCCCTTTCTTTTTTTGATTTTTCAGGAAAGGACATTTCAATGTTCCTGAGGACAACTTTTTTGCGGTAACGCAACACATAATAGAACGAATAGAATAAAAAATCTGACAGACCGTACAACAATGGGAATGGCAACCGGGAAACTGGAAGTATGATAAGGTAGTACAGTAAATAATTGCCTGCCTGCATGAATGGATTTTAAATGCAAAGCTATATCAAAAGAAGAACATTCAACCTTGAAGCCAGTCATCAGGTTGATCCGGCAGGCGATGCGGGAGGGTCATTTTCAACCATGAAAAGCCTGCTATGGCCGATATCAGCGATGCAAGTAACACAGCCATTTTTGATTGATTGATTTCATCAGGGTGGTCAAAAGCCAAGAGGGTTATAAAGATAGACATCGTAAATCCGATTCCACCCAAAAACCCTATTCCCAAGACGTGCTTCCATTTTAGTTCGGTAGGCAAAGAACAAATTCCCAAAAGCACGGCGCCGATACTAAAAACAAAAACACCCAGCGGCTTGCCGAAGATCAAACCCGACATGATTCCCATTCCGGCCGGTTGCCCCAGATTTGTGAACCAATGACTTTCCATGGCGATGCACGTATTTGCCAGCGCAAACAGCGGCAAAATCAAGAACGCCACGGGTTTGTGAAGTACATGTTGCAAAATTGACGAGGGTGATTTTTCTCCTCCGTCCCGAAAAGGAATAGCAACGGCCAGCAAGACGCCCGTAATTGTCGGATGAACGCCTGATTTCAACATGAAATACCACATGACAGCCCCAACAATGATATATGGCAAAAGGGAATAAACATTCATACGGTTCAAAATCATCAGGATGACCATCATGAACGCTGCCATTCCCAAACTTGTCCAGGATAATGGGCCAGCATAGAAAATGGCAATGACGATGATTGCGCCAAGGTCGTCGATAACGGCCAGCGCAGTGAGCAATACCTTAAGCGATGAAGGAACCCGACTGCCCACCAGCGACAAGACGGCGATGGCAAAGGCAATGTCGGTAGCCATGGGTATGCCGGCACCTGATTGTGTTGGTTTCCCAACATTGAAAGCAAAATACAGTGAGGCAGGAACAACCATGCCGCCAACTGCCGCGGCTATGGGCAATAGCGCAACTTTTAGTTTTGATAATTCCCCCAGCCGGATCTCGCGCTCAAGCTCCAGGCCGATAAGCAGAAAGAAAATGGCCATCAGGCCATCGTTGATCCAGAATCCGATGGGATGCCCGGTTATTTGAAATTGCCAAATGGCTAAATAGGGCCCGCGCAAAAATGAATTAGAGAGAAAAAGGGAACCAAGTGTGCAAAAAATAAGCAGGATCCCTCCTGCTTGTTCACTTTGAAAGAATTCTTTAAAGAGCCTGGTGAGTTTCATCAAATCGGCGGACTTGAACTGAAACCTGAATCAATACCGCGATGAATCAACGCCTGCTTTTGTTAGTAGGCCCTATCCACTGACCCTGATCCGTAGACTTTCTTTGTAACGTTCTTTGTATTGCCTTTATGCTTGATTGAGCCGCTGCCCAGGATCTGGGCTTCAAGCGTGGCGCTCACGTTCAATTCAGCTGATCCGCTGCCGCTTACCTTCACCTTGGCGCTTTCCAATTCACAGGCAAACGCATTCAGCGAACCTGAACCGCTGGCTGTAATTTGATTCGAAGTCGCATACCCCTTGAGGGTGATGTTCCCGGAGCCAGAGATGTCGGTTTTTACGGTGTTTCCCTTGATATCCAGGTCCATGCTTCCACTCCCCGATACGGATAGGGTCAGGTAGTCGGAGGCAAGGGAGTTTTCAGATACAATTTTGCCGGTGCCATTGACTTGCAATTCATTGATATTTTTCACACTCACGTAAAGCTTCATGGCGGGACGTATTTTGATATCGTCAATCTTGGCCCAAACGCTTTTGTTGGGATTTTCGGGTTTCCGCTCGATATTGACCATCAATACGCCATTATCTACGATGACCGTAGTCAACTCCATGATTTCCGGGAGCGACTCGGCATAGACTTCCTGTTTGTTGGATTGTTTCAAAAGTACGGTGTAACTCGAGTTTACATAGATGCTCTTGAATTCTGGCAGTTCAAAGGTCTTCTTGATTGCCTGAGAGAATGCAATCGAAGCAATCGACAAGAGCAGGAGGGAAATCATGATGATGGCGAAGATGAAATTGATCTTTCTCATAGGTATATAAAAGGTTTAATCGGTAAGGTGCATCGCCGCGAGCGTTCTACGGAAATCCTTTCGACTAAATTACGTGACAGACGCCAAAAAGACTAAAATGGAGTTAAATTAATTATTGGGGTAAGTTATCCCTTCTTCCTGAATATCAGCCTGAAGATGATAATAAAGGCCACCAATCCGACACAGAGCGCGGCAAGGACTCCAGGGGTTACAAGTTTGGTTGCGTGCATAGGTTTTTCATTAAAATTAACCGTTCAAACCCGGTCAGGAATGGGGTGATTGGACTATCCGGACTTATCCATAGCTTTTTACCCTGAGCGTTACCGGGACCCCGTCCCTTGGTAAGGGGTAAGGTGTGGCTAGAACCTAATCCTCGCCTGCAATTTAATATCGTTCGCGGTATTTCCGCGGATCGTTTCTCCTTCCGACCCAACGGACGTGCGATCCGAATATCGCGTTTGTGCCCATCGGAGCCAAAGATCGACCTTCTTGGTAAGCCGGTATTGGACCAGGGCATAGCGGCGGATGCCTACCCCAAAATATGCCGGAAAAGAAAAAGCCAGCCACACATCGCGCTCATATCCGTAAAGGCGATTGTCATAATTGTCGGTATCAAACAGGGCATAGCGCGTGGAAAAGGAGAATCGCCCGAGATCAAAACTGACGTCCTGAATGACTGCCAAACCTCGTGTTGTTTGGCCCTGGAGGGTATAGGTGCTTGCCTGAACACGCGTTTTAAAATTCAACCCTGGGGTGGCATCAACCTCGCAATTGATCCAATAGTTCCGTTTGGTGCCATTGCCAGTCTGATAGTAGTTGGTTTCAAGGTTCCTTGTTTTTGTTTCCTCCCTGAATTGAACATAAAGCACCACCGATTTCGACGGCTGGTAATTGAACCGGAGCAACGATTCGCTTCCATCGCCGGGAGCATAGCATCGGTAGCGCAACCAGGGAAAATGAAATAAGTCGAGATATCCTGCGATTGAGTATTTCTTATTGAAAGCATACTTCACCCCCCAATAAATCCCCGATTCATTTTGAGGGATCGTGTTTTCCGCTACCGCATTGCTATAAAAGCTGTAGAAGTTTGTGTTGTAATTCCTGTAAAGTAAAGAAACATCCATTTGGCGGGTAATGCTACCCAACAAACCTGCGACCAGGGCTCCTCCGTGATGCAGGGATTGTGCTACTTCGCTGAAGAAGGTTATGTTATTTTTGGTAAAGTTTAGAAATGCACTCATGTTCAAGTTCTGTTTTCCCTGGAAGCTATATTTATTATAAAGCGTCGATGTGCGTGTGATTGGCAGGCTGAAACGCGTCTCATCGGCGATGAAGCCGGCTTCGAGCGATTGATTTTTGTAGTTTAAAACAGCGCCGTAGTTGGTTTCGTTGACTTGCTGCCGGGACACCAACTCACCGGGCGTCCGGTGATATCCGGTAGTCGCAAAAGAAGAAATCAAGGAGGACTCTTCAACCGAGGAGTCTTGATGAATCAGTCCGTCTCTACGGAGGCTTGAGACAAAGCCGTGGACGACCAGGTTTCTTATTGGCGAATAACTGATGGCGCTGCCGCGGAAAAATCCGGATTCATTGATGGATGTGTAAGGAATAAACCCAAGATTGCTTCGGCGGATCGTCGTGATTGTTTCAGAACCTTTTCCCACGCCGAATCCTCCACCCAATACCAATCCTTGTCCGAATTGCGCTAGAAAATCCCCTGCAATGATGTTTCTTAATCGGCCTTTGTTGATAACCTGGCCGTGAATAGAATAGTAATCCATTCCATGTTCATGTTTTGAGGGATTCCACCGGATCGCTTCGCCGGCATCTTTCTCTGCAGTAAACCCCAGGCTGAAATCGCCAGAACGGTTAATGCGAAATCGGGTGTAGATTTTGTCTGGCGAACCTGCATAACGATTTGCCGGATTGGTTTCTTTCCGATACCCTTTCTTTTCTTCAAGGGTGCGCCCGTATCGCGTAATGAAATAGTTGTTTTTTTCATGAGCGATCCGTTTCAAGAGAGATTTGTCAAACACAGCACTTGCATCGTCCACCCTGACCAATGGCATCAGTCGGTGCAAGGTCTCCGTATCGAAATCCGGTATGGATTGCAATTCATAAACGGAGACCAATGGCCCGTACTCGTCACGGTAGGCGAGGAACGAAGTTATTTGTGATTCGCGCAACACCCACAATGAGCGAAGCTCATCGGCCGTAGCCCGGTTGAGATCGACTGGATTTGCAAGCATTTGCAGCAGATTTTCGTATAGCTCTTCATAGTTCAGGTCAAGATCCTGAATTGAAAAAATATCATCGACCAACTTTTCGACGGCAACTTGTTTTAATGGATCGTGTTGGGCATACGCCTGAATTGGAATCACAAATACCAGGCACCCTGCGATTGCAAGGACGAGGTGGCAGGTTGCCTTATGAGACCGGTCATAAAAAACGAGGCCCTTTGTAAGAACGCTACGGTGCATGTTGTTTTTTCTTTTTTTCAAGGTGATAGCCTACGGAGGCGTGATGGGTGGCACCTAACAAACTGTTGTATTGAAAGGCATAGTCGATCTTCATCCTTTTGATCAGAAATCCCCATCCAAAAAAGGCCGCGATTGGATGCAGATTGAATCCTGTCCGGAAGTACACTTTTTTGTCAGCCAGATACTCCATGCAACCTTTGACCACGGGATCATAGGCCAGATCTTTTTCCAACTCGACGGCCAGTAAAAATTTTTCGCTGGGTTTGAAACCGAGACCGGCAACCAGCTTGGTTGGCAATCGTTCCTCGTCAAACCTGGAAAGCCTTGGCTGATTAAGATGAAGAATGTAAGCGCCTGCCGAGATCTGTGGAGTGATTTGGGCGACGCCGCCAAAATTCAGGCTCACCGCATTTTTGATCCCAAAACCGTCCGCTCTGTATTGAATATAGTTTACGGCCAGACCGAGTGATGCAATCCCAAATTGATTGCTATATCCGCCGGAAATGACTTGTTCACTGTAGAGATCGTCGCCAAAACGGAATAGACCAAAGCCGGCGACTCCTGTTTTGAGTGGCGATGACAAGGCGGCCGCCATCCGGTTGGCTCCAATCAATCCCGGCCTGGCCTCGTAAGCAAAGGAAGTTATGGGCTGATCTACCTTTGAAAGGCCACCCACATTGTTAAAGATCGACCACTCATCATGAAGTGTAGCGGAGGCATAGCCCAAACCTGCACTTCGGGCGCCCATGAGGACAGATACACTTTGAGTGTATCCTGCTTTTCCCAGGAGGATGAAAATAAACAAAAGGTGTGTTTTTTTGGGAAAGCCCAAGGTTCATCGATTTCACAATGAAGTTGCACACGAGGGAGGAAATTCGCAGGCCAGGCAGGGATCGGTTTTCCTGACAAAAATTTGTTTGAAAAAACTGACGGGAGGTTAAAACTCTTTTTTTACGTTAAAGAAAAACCCACGGGTTCCCTCCCGGGTGAACGTATACTCAAACCGGAAAACCAGATCATAAAGGGTGACGACGTCGAGGCCGCCCCCGGCCCCTGTTAGCCAGCGGTCGGAGAGCTTTGTATTAATGTTCAAATCCTGATAGCGGGGATAATTTTGAACATATCCAAAGTCCAGGTAGCTTTTCAAATAGATGGCCAACGGAATGTGACGGAACTGTTCCAGCGGCATTTCTTCCCAACGCCAGGTGCGGGAAAAGATTCTTTTTTTAATGGTCGTTTTGTTTAGGAAAAATTTTGGCCCTTCGATCACATAAATTTCGTATCCGCGCACCAGTTGCCGGCGGTAGCCCAGGGCGCTATACAAAGAATAGGGTTGTGAAGAGGGGGTACTCATGTATGCAGAAGCGAAATCGGACAAGTAAAATCCTTTTTTAAGATCCCAGTGCCTTGCCTGTGTCACGTTCATTTCGAAAAGGTTTATGACGGATTGACCCAGCCCGGCATAAGAAATAAAGCCCGTGTACTGGTACCCTCTCAAGGGATAAAGGATCACATCGCGATGATCGGAATTAAAGGTATAAGAAACTCCTCCATACTGCCGATGGGTCAACCCATCTTTGTAGTAGTTGGGATTAAGCATGACTATCGTATCGGCGACCGTGCCTGAGCGGTAACCAATGCTAAATGAATGCGTTTCGTAAAAGGACTTTCGGTAACTGTAGGTAATCCCGATGCCGAACGATCGCTTTAATGTCTCCGTGGAGCGCAAGTAAAGCAGTTTATGGTCTTCCGTGAAGTAGGCCATGTTTTTTGGTGCTCCATAATCAACGCTGAATACAAGACCTCTCTTTTGTTTGCGGTCGATGTATGGAATTTGATAACTCAGTTCAAATTTTGGAGTAAAGCCGAATTGCGCCGTAAACCGTACCGTTTCGTTCCGTCCCCGAAAATTATTCTTGTACAAACGCAAGCCATAATTGATCCGGCTGAAACTATGACCATAGTTTTGCCACCATTCATTGATGTTCCGGTCTGATAATTCAAAAATGGGAGACGGGAAAATATACCAGCGCTCGGTGACTTCCACCAGGATGTCAATTTGGTTGGCCGACAGCCCCAATACCCGCACAGTCACTGTATTGAAAAGTCGCAGGTTGTAGATCTTATTTTTGTCGCGCAACAAGACTTGCGGCAGGCGGCTTACTGAGATTGTATCACCGGGCGCCAGGCTGAGTTCCCGGGAGATAATGCGGTGGCGGGTCACTTTGTTGCCGATAATGAGCACGCGATTGACCGTCAACACCCGCGCAACGGTCGTGTCGAGGTTGTTCAATATGACTGTGTCGACATTGCTGTGTGCTACGAACTCCGTGCCGCCTGCCCGACGAAGCTGTTTCAGCGTAGTCGGGTCCCCAGTGACTCCAAAATATCCGATAATTCCAAAGATAAATGCCAGCATGAATTCACGTAACCCGATAGAATGAATTATGATATTTTACCAGTCTCGGGATTTCCAAGTTGTTCCGGAGCCTTGCGGTATGATCGTACGAGGACGAAAATGCCGGCGATGATCAGCGGGATGCTTAGGATTTGCCCCATGTTAATGCTCAGGTTGTTTTCAAAATCCACTTGATTTTCTTTCAGGAATTCGTAAACAAAACGCAGGCTCCAAAGGATTACCAGAAAAAACCCGAAGATGCGACCCGGGGGTGTATTTGCTTTTGTGCGTTTCCACATCCAAAGGAGAAAAACAAACAGCGCCAGACATGAAAAAGACTCATACAGCTGGGCCGGGTGTCTTGCAATTCCAAACGTTCTCACCCGGGCTCCATAGGCACCGTTTTTTTCCTGTGTTATTTCATAGCGTAACGGTTGAGAACCCGGCTCGTCAACAAATTCGCTGAGCCGGTTGAGATAAAACTTAACGTCACCAATCAGGAATCCGCGGACCTGGCTTTCCGCCATGCCGGGTTTGAAAAAAAAATACATATTGATAGGCACCCGGCCATGAGCGCCGGCCGGTAAGGATGTGTCCTTTGTGATTTGCAAGGTCTCCACCGAGTTGTCTGCGTTGTGATCCATGATCGACTCTGTGATCTTGTTTACAAATACGACCGCCAATGGAGAATCGGTGGGCTTTCCGATGATCTCCGAATTAAAATAGTTTCCCAGGCGGATCAGCGCGCCTGTAAGGGCCACTAAAATCACAATACGGTCGAGCACTTGCAGGTAACTCTGACCCGGTTTTTTCTTTCTGCTGTAAAGCCACAATGCAAACAGAATCCCAAAGGCACCGCCATGACTGGCCAGGCCTTGCAATCCTGTAAAGCGGAATTTCGGTTGAAGCTCAAAGGGCAGTATAATTCCAAGCGGGTTCGTCCAGAACAGTTCCGGCTGGTAAAAGATAACGTGGCCTAACCGGGCACCCAGAACTGTGGCCACAACCATATAAATCGTCAGCGTGTCCACATCTTTCTGTGGCTTTCCTTCTTCCCGGTAAATCCAATAGAGAATTTGCTGACTGATCAAAAAGCCGAGCGCGAACAGGAGGCCGTACCAGCGCAGGGCAAAAGAGCCAAAGGAGAAAATTTCAGGGTCGCCGTTCCAGATAAAGTAAGAAATAGTCATAGGTTCGTAATCAATGGATATTTGAGTCGAAAAGTGGCTTTTAGTTTAAGCGGCGTAAAGATATGATCAGGATGATCAGGATTCAAGGATTTACCACCGACAAAAGTCGCGGCAGGCAGGATTTACCAAAATCAACGACCAACCTACTGAATACTGATCAGGATGGTCAGGATTAAAGGATTTACAGGATTTAAATCAGCGACCAACCTGCCGAATACTGACCTACCGAATACCGATCAGGATGGTCAGGATTAAAGGATTTACCACCGACAAAAGTCGGGGCAGGCAGGATTTAAATCAGCGACCAACCTACCGATTACCGATCAGGATGGTCAGGATTAAAGGATTTACAGGATTTAAATCAGCGACCAAC
>JBGPGZ010000099.1:0-11313 GCA_041484175.1 Cyclobacteriaceae bacterium
AACGAGGGAAAAACCCATCAGGCAGAGTGACAGAAAAATGTTCTTAAAGCCCATTTCAAAAAATAAGTTGTTCCAAGTTATCAAAATAAAGACATTTGGTAAACAACTTTTCAATAACCAAGCCAAGTTTAGAAAAATGCTAGCCAAACTCCTCGAATTGAGTAAGCCCATCCTTGGTGCCGTTGTGATCGTTTTCTTATTGGAAATCACCGGGCTACTGGGAGGCGTTTCCTTTATTACCCAGTCGGCCGTAATGAAAACCGGCTTGCTGGATGCGCATGGTGAATTGACCCCCAACGATCGCCCGGACTTTGACTACCAATTTAGCATCAAGGATCTGGAGGGAAATAAATTCCCGGTGGAACAGTTCAAAGGAAAAGTGATATTTCTAAACTTGTGGGCCACCTGGTGCGGTCCTTGCCGGGCCGAGATGCCAACGATCCAGGAATTATACAACCGGGTCGATAAAGAGAAGATCGCCTTTGTTATGCTGTCGATTGACAAGGACCAGGACAAGGAGAAGATTATTAAGTACATTCAAAAAAGAGCTTATACATTCCCGGTCTACCAACCGTCGGGTTACCTTGCCGAGCAATTGCGTGTCCCCTCCATCCCAACGACATTTATTATTTCGAAAGATGGAAAAATAGTTGCCATGGAAGTGGGTACCACTAATTTTAATACTTCGAAATTCAGGAAATTCATAGAAGAGTTGGCCGCTAAATAATAATGAGTTGCGGAAAAGCATCGCCGTAAAAAAAGAATCGCCGGCGGTTCAAGAATTCCCAACCCTTAAACAGGAAGTTAAATAAAGAGACCAATGCCATTCAATTTAAAAGAGAAGGTTGCCATCATCACCGGAGGCGGGAGCGGAATAGGAAAAGCGATCGCAGGATGTTTTGCCTCACAGGGGGCAACAAGCATTATCATTGAACTGAACGCCGAAGCGGCCGAGGAGACCGCCGCAGGGATCATTGCAAGCGGCGGAAAAGCCAAGGCATACGCCTGCAATGTTTCCAAGCAACAGGAAGTTGTTGACGTCGTTCAATCCATCGTCGGACAGTACGGCCGCATTGATATTCTGGTTAACAGCGCCGGTATTGCTCAAGTCTCCAAACTGGAAACAACAACGGAGGCAGACTTTGAAAAAATATTTCAGGTTAACGTGAAGGGTACCTACAACGCCATGTTCGCAGTTATTGAGATCATGAAAAAGAACCAAAAGGGGGTCATCCTTAATGTTGCTTCCTCTGCTGCCAGTGTGGGGATATCTGAGCGGTTTGCCTATACCATGAGTAAAGGCGCGGTAGTGGCCATGACCCTCTCCGTGGCTAAAGACTACGTCGCGCAAGGCATCCGGTGCAACAGTATCTCGCCGGGCCGCGTGCATACTCCGTTTGTAGACGGGTTTATTAAAGCAAATTATCCAGGCAAGGAGAAGGAGATGTTTGAGAAGCTTTCTAAAACGCAGCCCATTGGTCGCATGGCGAAGCCTGAAGAGATTGCTTTTTTTGCATTGTATTTATGCTCTGACGAGGCTGCCTTTGTCACGGGTTGCGATTACCCCATTGATGGCGGAACCATAAAATTGAGTCATTAATTTAAATTGATGCTATGAAATTACTTCGAGTTGGCGAATCTGGGAAAGAAAAACCGGCCGTGTTGCTTGGAACCAAGATCACGGATGTCACTTCTTTTGGAGAAGACTACAGCGAGCTATTCTTCGGATCCGGGGGCATCCTTCGGTTAGGCAAATGGCTTCAGGCGAATGCTTCGAAACTACCTTCGATTCCGGAGGGTACACGCATCGGGCCCCCCTTTCAAAGGCCTTCCAAAATCATCTGCATTGGTCTGAATTATTTGGATCACGCTAAGGAAACGGGATTGCAAATTCCAACTGAGCCGGTCGTCTTTTTTAAGTCCACCACGGCGTTGGTCGGACCCAATGATCGTTTAGTTATTCCTAAAAAAAGTACGAAAACCGATTGGGAAGTCGAGCTTGCCGTTGTCATCGGTAAGAAAGCCAGTTACATTCAGGAATCGGAAGCGCTGCAGTTTGTGGCAGGATATTGTCTGCACAATGATTACAGTGAACGCGAATTTCAACTTGAGCGCGGCGGGCAATGGGTAAAAGGAAAAAGCTGTGATACTTTCGCACCGATGGGCCCCTATTTGGTAACACCGGACGAAGTTCCGGATCTCAACAATATCCGGCTGTGGCTTCATGTCAATAAAAAAACCATGCAAGACGGCAATACCTCAAACATGGTCTACAAAATACCCTTTCTGATCAGTTACCTGAGCCAGTTCATGACGTTGCTGCCCGGTGACGTTATTTCAACCGGAACCCCCGCGGGTGTTGGTCTCGGGATGAAACCTCCCGTGTACCTGACCAGCGGCGACGTGATCGAATTGGGTATTGACGGATTGGGGACACAGCGACAAATTGCCGGAAATGCTTAAATGAGGATCGATTCGCATCAGCACTTTTGGAATTATGATCCTGTAAAAGATGCATGGATCACCCCGGACATGAAAGCGATTCGAAACGACTTTCTTCCTAACGATCTTCACCCGCTGCTCAAAGAAAACAGCATCGACGGCAGTGTTGCCGTTCAGGTCGATCAATCCGAAGATGAAACAGGGTGGCTGCTTCAAAGGGCAGATCAACACAGCTTCATACGGGGAATTGTAGGCTGGGTGAAGTTGTCTTCCGCGGACATCAATGAACGCCTGTCTTATTTTGCTCAATTCAAAAAAATAAAAGGTTTCAGACACATTGTGCAATCAGAACCTGACGGGTTTCTTCTTCAAAAGGACTTCCAACGGGGGATTCGCGCGCTGGTCAATTTTAACTATACTTACGACATCCTTGTATACCCCAACCAACTGGATGATGTGATCCGGTTTGTGCGTCAATTTCCGGATCAAAAATTTATCATCGATCATCTTGCAAAGCCTGCCATTAAACAAGGCAGCATCGAACCTTGGAAAAAGCAAATCGCCGCCTTGGCCTCTTTTGAAAATGTGTATTGCAAACTTTCGGGAATGGTTACCGAGGCTGATTGGAGAAATTGGAAACCGGGCGATTTTGTACCCTATCTTGACATCGTCCTGGTCTTGTTCGGATCAAAGCGGCTATTATACGGCTCCGATTGGCCAGTGTGCCTCCTGGCTTCGTCCTATCATCAACAGCTTTCGATCGTCGAAGAATATATTTCCTCGCTGTCCCCGGCCGAAAAAGGAGACATCATGGGTGCAAATGCCGTTCAATTTTACAATCTTTAATTTATGGATCTTCATCTCGCCAACAAAGTCATCCTCGTCACGGGCGGAGCGCGCGGTATTGGTGCGGCCATCGTTCGCCTGCTTTCGGAAGAAGGAGCGGTCCCGGTGATCATCGACAAAGACGCAGAAGCCGGAAAGAAGTTGGTTGCAAGCATTTCATCCAAGGTCCGGTTAGTCCCTGCCAACTTATACTCGGCAGAATCCTGCGAGCGGGTTGTGGCAGAAGTTGTAACGCATTTTGGAAGAATCGACGGCCTGGTGAACAATGCCGGAGTAAACGACGGCATTGGTCTTGAAAAAGGATCGCCGTCAAGATTTCTGGAATCATTCACTAATAATGCCGGTCATTACTATTACATGGCGCATTACTGCCTTCCTCATCTCAAGGAAAGCATCGGCAGCATCGTGAACATCAGCTCTAAGACGGCGTTGACCGGTCAAGGGAACACCTCGGGATATGCCGGCGCAAAAGGGGCTATTCTGGCCTTTACCCGGGAGTGGGCCGTGGAATTACTTCCGTACCGGATCCGCGTCAATTCGATTATTCCTGCCGAAGTCTGGACCCCTATGTATGAATCCTGGATACAATCGTTTCCTAAACCAGCGGATAAACTTAATTCAATCAACGCACGGATTCCCCTGGAAAACAGAATGACAACACCCGAAGAAATTGCGAACATGGTCGTCTTTCTTCTTTCCGATCGGGCCAGTCACATCACCGGACAATGGCTCCACATTGACGGCGGCTACGTGCACCTCGACAGGGCAATTGAGTAGACTGAAAGCTGCATTCCCGATGGCTAGTCCCAATGATTAATTTGAAACTTGAACCTGAAACCTGAAACCATTATGCCTATACCCAGTACCGAGGCGACCCTATCATCACAAAATAATAATGCCACCGATAAATCCTATTTACTGCCATTTATTTTGGTCACGAGTTTATTTTTTCTGTGGGGTATAGCCAATAGCTTAAACGGAACACTGATCAAACATTTTCAAACAGCCCTTAGTCTCAATCGGGCACAAGCGGGTATAGTTGATTCTGCGTTCTACATCGGTTATTTTGTCATGGCCCTTCCCGCTGCATTTATTATGAACAGGATCGGTTATAAAAAAGGCATTTTGATTGGATTGTTGTTGTTTGCACTAGGGGCCGTGTTATTTTATCCGTCGGCTGAGTTAAGGATATATGGCTTTTTTCTTTTTTCATTATTTATTATAGCCTGCGGTCTCGCATTTCTGGAAACGGCGGCGAATCCCTACGTAACAGTCCTTGGCGACCCTGCAAAAGCGGAGAGTCGGATCAATTTTGCGCAATCATTCAATGGATTGAGCACCATTCTGGGGCCCATCATCGGCGGCCTCTTTATTTTTTCGGACAAAGAGAACTCCAATGAAACACTGAATGCCATGCCGGCCGATCAAGCTGAAGCCATTCGCATCGCAGAGGCACATTCCGTCCAGACCCCCTATCTTATCGTTGCCGGCATCGTGTTGATGGTGGCCATCCTTTTTGCAATTACCAAAATGCCGGAAATCGGAGCAAAGGAAGAAAGTCATGCCTCCCTCAAAGGAATATTCAGGCATAAGCACCTGGTTTTTGGAATAATTGCTCAGTTCTTTTATGTAGGCGCCCAGACTTCGATTTGGGGCTATTTTGTTGATCTCAAACTTCACTATGCAAGGACGGAACATCTGAGGATTGTTCAAATGATCTACCAGACCTCTGATGTGATGACGCCGACTCAGATTGCCAGCTTTCATGCCTCATTTGCTTTTGTGCTTTTTATGGTCGGCCGATTTGTCGGAACCTGGCTACTTACAAAGTTCAATGCACCTAAACTTCTTTCGTTTTATGCTGCAACTTGCTTTGTCCTGATTGGTTATGGTTTAATCGGTAGTGGGCTATCCGCCATTGTGGCTATTATGCTTACCTACTTTTTTATGTCGATTATGTTTCCAACCATCTTCTCTCTTTCGATCAAGAATCTTGGAGCGCAAGTAAAAATCGGTTCGGGGCTGGTTATCATGGCTATTGTTGGTGGGGCGGTACTTCCCCCCCTTACCGGCTTACTTTCATTGAGTGGTATTCATTATGCCCTGATCATACCACTCATTTCGTTTTTAGTAATTCTCTTTTTTGGAATGAAAGGTTATCGGGTTAAAGAAATATGAAACGCTATTGTCTTGCTCTTGACCTGAAGAATGATCCGAAGTTGATCGCCGAATACGAATTGTATCATAAGAACGTTTGGCCCGAAATCACAAAAAGCATCAAGGACTCCGGAATTCAACGAATGGATATCTACCGGACTGGCAACCGGCTGATGATGATCATGGAAACCCACGACTCATTTTCGTTTGAAAAGAAAGCCCAACTGGATGCGGCGAATCCAAAAGTAATGGCATGGGAGCAACTCATGTGGAATTACCAGCAAGGCTTACCAGCAGCAAGGCCTGGAGAGAAATGGGTGTTGATGGATAAGATTTTTGAACTATGAGTAAGCTCAAATGAGATTCATGCCAGCAAGCGAAGTTCAATCAGAAAGGGCGGAGGCCTATTCAATCTAAGGTAGGAGAATCAAACGTACCTTCTCCATACCGGTGCTTGCCTTCTCCGCAATAAAGTGAAGGTTGGGCAACGTGCGAACATCGGGAATTTTTGGATCTATGATGTACTTTGGAACATCCATTGGTACATAGTCGATCAGACCTGCGGCGGGATACACGACCATCGAAGTGCCGACCACCAAAAAAATCTCTGCCTCAGCGGCAATTACTGCAGCCACCTCCATCATTGGCACCATCTCGCCAAACCACACAATGTTGGGCCGAAGTTGTGATCCTTTTTCACATTGATCACCCAGCTTAAGTTCCCAGCCGGGGATCGGATAAATCAGATTCTCATCAATTGAACTGCGTGACTCAAATAAACTACCATGAAGATGGATTACCCTGGATGAACCGGCGCGTTCGTGCAAGTTATCGACGTTCTGGGTAACAATCGTAACATCAAAATCCTTTTCCAGTCCCGCCAGGATCTCATGACCCCGGTTGGGTTTGACTTCCAGCGCCTTTTTTCTCCGTTGATTGTAAAAGTCCAACACCATGGATGGATTTTTTCTCCAACCTTCCGGCGTGGCAACATCCTCGACCGGATATCCCTCCCACAGACCACCCGAGTCGCGAAAAGTTGGTATACCGCTTTCGGCACTGACACCGGCACCGGTGAGGGCAACGAGTTTCTTTCTTGAATGGTCATTGGTCATTAGTAATTGGGAATTGGTTGAGGGGAATTGAAATTGAACTTGGAACATGGAATCTGAAAATGGAAAATTGATGAGTTACTACGAACCACCAATGATCAATGACTGATGACCAATGACTACCGCTTCGCTCATTCCTTCTTCTTCCTAAAGAACCTTGCCTTTTTTTCCGGGGCATTTTCGGCGAGCGTCAGGCATTCTTCGAGCGTGAGGTCGGCAGGTTGTCTTCCCTTTGGAATTTTTACATTCTTTTTTCCAGCCTTGATATAGGGGCCAAAGCGCCCGTTTAATATCTGGATATCGGGATTATCAGCAAACAGCTTTATCGTCTTATTTGCGTCGGCCAGGCGCTTGTTGTTGATTAATTCAATCGCCCTTTCTGCCGTGATGTCATAAGGATCATCCTCTTTGGGAATGGACACAAATTTCTTGTCGTGCAGTACATAGGGCCCGAAGCGTCCGATATTGACGACGATCGGTTTGTCCTCAAATTGCCCGAGTTCGCGTGGGAGCTTGAACAATTCCATGGCATCCCCCATTGTCAAACTTTCCAGGAACTGACCGTTGCGCAGACTGGCAAACTTCGGCCTGCCCTCCTTTCCGTCTTCCGGGTTTTCCCCGATTTGTACGTAGGCCCCATAACGGCCCAGCTTGGCATAAACAGTCAGCCCCGTCTTCGGGTCAACACCCAACTCACGGCTTTTGTTGGAGACCGATGACCGTTCAACTTTTTCGGTGCGCGTTACTGTTTTATGGAAAGGCTTATAAAACTCATCGATCATTTTTTGCCAGCTCAATTTGCCATTGGCAATCTCATCAAACTCCCTTTCAATTTCGGCCGTAAACGAATAGTTCGTAATGTCAGGAAAATGAGAGACAAGAAAATCATTGACGATCATGGCCGTATTGGTCGGGAACAGTTTGTTCTTTTCGGCCCCGGTGATTTCCTTGTCTACTTTTGAAGAAACCTGATCGTTCTTTAGACTAAAAGTCTTGTATTCGCGCTCCTCTCCTTCCCTGCTTTCCTTTACCACATAGCCGCGCTTTTGCACGGTTGAAATCGTCGGTGCATAAGTAGAAGGCCGTCCGATCCCAAGTTCCTCCAATTTCTTAACAAGGCTTGCCTCCGTATACCGCGGTGGGTGCCTCGAAAAGGTTTGGGTCGCCGCGAGTTCTTCCAGTTTCAGATCCTGCCCAACGGTAAGGGGGGGCAACACTTTACTGTTCTCCTCATCGCTGTCATCATCATCCTGCGATTCCATATACACCTTCAGGAACCCCTCGAATTTGATTACTTCACCGGAAGCGGTGAGGGTGCGTGGGTTGGTAGAAATCTCAATCGTGGCGGTCGTGCGTTCCAATTCGGCATCCGCCATTTGAGAAGCAATGGCTCTTTTCCAAATTAATTCATACAGTCGTTGCCCATTTCGGTCCACGCCAGCCTCGGTGACGGAAAAATCGGTTGGGCGAATTGCTTCGTGGGCTTCCTGCGCCCCCGAAGATTTGGTTTTATACCGGCGGGTCTGAACATATTGCTGGCCAAAGGCGCTGGTGATTTGCCGGGTTGCACCTTGAACGGCCTCGTCGGACAGGTTGACGGAATCCGTGCGCATATAGGAGATCTTTCCGGCCTCATACAGCTTTTGGGCCACCACCATGGTTTGGGATACGGAGAAGCTAAGCTTGCGGCCAGCCTCCTGTTGAAGGGTGGAGGTAGTAAACGGAGGAGCTGGAGACTTCTTGGCGGGTTTCTTTTGAAGGTCGCCGATTGTAAACTTGGCGCCCCGGCACGATTCAAGAAACTCCATGGCCTCTTTTTCGTCGTCAAGTTTTTCAGGAAGTTCAGCGATCAGCTGCTTGCCTTTTCCAAGATCAAAAATGGCTGAGACTTTATACGAAGATTTCGCCTCGAATTTCTCGATTTCGCGTTCCCTTTCTACGACTAATCGCACCGCCACCGATTGAACGCGACCGGCCGAAAGACCGGTCTTGATTTTCTTCCAAAGGATGGGGGACAATTCAAACCCAACCAGTCGATCCAGCACACGCCTAGCCTGTTGCGCATTCACCAAATCGATATCAATGCCACGGGGATTCTTTAGTGCATTTTGAATTGCATTCTTTGTAATCTCGGTAAAAACAATCCGTCTTGTTTTGGCATCGTTGAGGTCCAGCACTTCTTTCAGATGCCAGGAGATCGCCTCGCCTTCACGGTCTTCATCGCTGGCGAGATAGACCATCTCAGCCTCCTTGGCAAGTTTTTTTAACTTGGCGATGATTTCCTTCTTGTCGGCGCTGACTTCATAGGTCGGTTTGTAATTATTTTCAATGTCAATAGCCCCATTGCCTTTTGGTAAATCACGGACGTGCCCCATGCTGGAAGAGACCGTAAAATCCTCTCCAAGATAGCCTTCTATCGTTTTCGCTTTCGCGGGAGACTCAACAATTACCAAGTTCTTTGCCATGCGCTTCTATTTCTTCAAAGGCCCCAAATATCTGTAATTTTTTAAAATGTCAAGCTCAAGTGATAATATTGACGGTGTATTGGCATGGAACACGCCTAACGGAATTTCGTTCAAATGATCAAAACATTGTACTTGCTGCGGCATTCTCAAAGCGCTGATAAACAGCCTGGTCAGCGAGATAAGGAACGCGAACTCACCCCGCGGGGCCGAAAGCAAGCTATTGCAGTAGGACACTATATAAAAAATCAAAATATTCATTTCGATTTAGTGGTCAGCAGCGTGGCAGTGCGTGCAAAGTCAACCGCCGTGCTCGTATCTGAGTTGGTCAGCTACGACACCTATAACATCCGGTGGAATGAGGACATTTACGAGGCATCTTTCGACGATTTGCTGGAAGTGGTGGTCCAACTTGAAAGCCGATTAAAATCAGTTTTGGTGGTGGGCCACAATCCCGCCATCAGTCACCTTGCAAGGTATCTTACCAGCGCCGAGATCGCAGACCTGTCACCGGCTGGCCTTGCAACAATCCAATTCTCATTTTCAAATTGGAAAGAAATTGCGCATCGCAAGGGAGACCTTATGAATTACGTTGACCCTCCCCTGTTCAAAGATTGAAGGTATGTCTGGTAAAGAAGAAATAGTCGGAAAGTTCGATCCCAATGGACCCGGGATAAAAGGTAATTTATTTGGCTTGCCCTTTTCCATTGAACAATCGGAATTAGTCATCGTTCCAGTTCCCTGGGAGGTTACCGTATCAGGCAAAGCTGGAACGGCCGGAGCGCCCAGGAGCATTCTGGAAGCCTCATTCCAAATCGACCTTTACTCAAAGGAAATTTCTGACGTTTGGAAATTAGGAGTGACCATGCTTCCTATTCCCGAAAATTTGTTCGCAGAAAGCAACAAGCTAAGGCCCCTGGCCTTGGAGCATATCCTCGCGGTGGAAAAAGGAGGCGTACTTGAACCCAACAACATCGTTACAACAAAAGTGAATGAGGCCTGTGAGGACCTCAACCTGTTTGTAAAGACCACTGCCGAAAAATTACTCCAGGACAACAAGATGGTTGGGTTGGTTGGAGGTGACCACAGTACCCCTTTGGGATACATTCGCGCGCTCAGTGAACGCCACGATCGCTTTGGCATTCTCCAGATTGATGCGCATGCCGACCTCAGAAAATCCTATGAAGGATTTACCTACTCGCATGCCTCGGTAATGTATAACGTACTCAAGCTACCCGCCGTAGCACGGCTGGTGCAGGTCGGCGTTCGCGATTATTGCGAAGAAGAGCACGAAGTTATCCAACGTTCTATGGGCCGCGTAAAGGTATTCTTTGACCAGGATTTGAAGGCGGGCCTCTACCATGGCAGCCCTTGGGAAAAAATTTGTCAGGGGATCATCAAGGAATTGCCCGAACTAGTATATATCAGTCTTGATATTGATGGTCTTGATCCCAAACTCTGTCCTAATACGGGTACCCCTGTCCCCGGCGGGCTGGAATTCGATCAGCTATTTTTTTTGATCCGGCAACTCATTCGTTCGCGCAAAAAGATTATCGGGTTTGATTTGAATGAAGTATCCGGCGAGCATGAGTGGGATGGCCAGGTGGGCGCTCGTTGCCTCTTCGAATTATGCAACTGGATGGCCGTATCCAACGGAAAACTGAAATTATCCCGTTAATTGGCAATCTCAACCCTTTGTTTTTCGCTTCGGTAGGGATAGTCGAAGAGCCCGTGTTCCTTAATGGCCTCCTCCACTTTGTGTGGCACAAATTTTTCCCAGCCCGCCTCTCCTTTTCTGATCATGGCCAGCACGTTGTCTGAGATGATGTGGAGATTGCTGACATTGGCATCCTGAATGTCTTCGAGCTTATTGTTATCCATCAGGTAGCGGAAAAGATTCTTCACATTGGTTGGCAAGTGCGGTTCAAAGTCTTTCAGCGTGAAGAGTTCATGGGAGTCTTTCTTCCACGCCGGATAAATATAGAGCCTGACATTGTTGCCAAATAGGGACGCAAAACTTTCAAGAATTCCACCCCGTATATTTTCATAGGTCTTTTCTTCAAACACTTTCTGGAGGGCATAAATCCCCATAATGATGGCGGTCTTTTTTCCTCTTGTCATTTTTGACAAATAATCAACGAGCCGGTAGTATTCAAAGTAATTCGATACCAACACCGTCTGACCCAACGAACAAATGATATCGGCGCGGTGGAGAAAATCCTTTTCATCGATCTTTCCGTCCGGGCTCAGGTCATTGAGCGTAAGTTCGGTCAGCACCACAATTTTTGACCGGT
>JBGPGZ010000100.1:0-11284 GCA_041484175.1 Cyclobacteriaceae bacterium
CAGGGCGAAGTTGAGATTCCCAAAAAGTTTTGGGGTAGAGATCAGTTTTAATACCGAGCGTGTGTCAATCCTGTAGTTGCCCTTGAAAAGAATGTCCAGCGCTTTTTCGGTTTCCTCGCGGCTGATGGTAGCGAGAAATCCAAGGCGGCCGGTGTTGATCCCCAGAACAGGAACCTCTGCTTTACCAATATAAGTGATGGACTCGAGCAGGGTTCCATCACCACCCAATGAAAAAAAGAAATCAAGGTTTCGCAGACTGTCGCCTACATCAAATGATTTGAGTTTGAATTTTTGAATGGTGGAAGACTTTACTTGCTTGAGAAATTTTGCCGACACCCAAATTTCACTTTGATAACGTTGTAAAGACTCCAACACCTTCTCGATGAACCGGGTGGATTTATGTTGAACGTCCTTGCCGTGGATACCAATGCGCATGGAGACAATTTTCATAAAATTAGAAAACTCTGCTTAAGAATCCACGGTTATTCTGACAGGAACCGGCAAGAAACGGTTTTATCCTGTGACTTGGGTTGTCGGGATCAGATGTTCAGATACCTCATCAACATGTCCAGCCGCTCCTTGTCATCGCCTTCTCTGCGATCTTCCTGGTATTGAGCGATGACGCGGTAACCAAAGCGCTCGAGTGTGGCCACAATGCGGGAAAGGTCGAGTTGGTTGATTTTGAGCGTGAGTTTTATCTTCCCCTTGTCCATAGAATCTTCCAGCATGGTACTGCTGATGATCTTTGCATTATTTTCTTCTACATAACGGCTGATCTCGGCCAGCGAATAATCAATGAGATCCATTGATAGAACCAGGATTCCGCCTTGCATCTGAACCGATGCCGTCTGCGCAAAGGAAGCCATGATGTCTTGCACTGTAATAACACCAACATATTGCTGCTCTTCGTTCAACACCGCAACGATCTGAAGTTTATTTTCCCCGGCAATCCGGAGGATGTCGTAAAAATGGGAGTCGAGACCCACGAAACAGTCTTTCCCAACCATGTCAAAATCGCCAAGCCGCTTATCAATGTCATTGGATTCGAGGATAATCTCTTCCGAAATAAATCCAAGCAACTGACCGTTATCGATGACGGGCAAATGATTGCACCGGAATTCTTCCATCCACACGACCGCTTTGTGCGCGTCGTCCGTTACCTTCAAGGGTGGGATCATGTGGTTGATAAGTTCTTCCGCAATCATATTGACAACTAGTTTGTCTGGTTTAAATTTGTCATGCAGTCCTTTCAAATTCTTCAACGCACCCTAGGCGACGCTTCTCACCAAAAAATCCTTGACCAATTCATTAAATTTATCAGAATGTTCCATCATGGGCGCGTGGCAGCATTTATCGATGAACCTCAATTGTGAGTTCGGGATCAAGCGGTTAAATTCATACGCAACCATGGGGGGTGTGATCGTATCATTTAATCCCCAAACCAGCAATGTGGGAACCAGAATTTTCGGTAAATCCACCGATAAATTGTTTCGTTGTGCCGATTTCGCGATTGCTACAATGCGCATGCATTTTGGGATGCTCTTCGTGGTTTCAAATACCTCATCCACCAGATCTTTGGAAGCCACTTTGGGATCATAAAAGGTAAAGGCCACCCGCTCCTTGATATAATCATAGCTTCCTCTCCGGGGGTAGGATCCTCCCATCGTGTTTTCAAAAAGTCCGGAACTACCCGTCAAAATAAGTTTGTCCACTTTATCGCTGTTGGCAAGCGTGTAAAGGATACCCACGTGTCCACCCAGGGAATTGCCCATGATGATCATGTTGCCGAGATTCTTCATTGCAACAAAATCCTCTACGAATTTCTGAAGGCCACCAAGTCCTGCTTCTTTGATCGGCATTTCGTAAATAGGCAACATGGGGATAACCACCCGCAGGTGAGTTGCAAACCGATTTACTACGCCTTCCCAATTACTGAGCGCGCCAAACAATCCATGAAGTAACATCAGCACCTGTCCCTGGCCTTCATCCACAAACTTGAATCCATTTTCCTCTTTTACCTGGAGGGCCATACTTTCTATTTTGCTGATAAGTAACTAAAAAAAACCGAACCTCAGAACTGCTTAAATATTTCGTCGAAAAAGGGCAAAAAACCGCTAAAAAAGACCGCAACCCTCGGTGCAAAACCAGCCGTGGCAGGATAAAGCCACGAATCCCTGGTCCATTGCGGTGGTAAGCTATAGTGAAAAGATGAGATTAACCAAATTAACACGCTTAGGCAAAACGCATATTTCATGACTCCCACGATAGCGCCAGCGATGGAGTCAACGGTCCCTAGAAAAGTCCTGTCCAGGGAATTCTTGATTCGCCGTCCGAGAAAAGAAACGAGTATGAGCACCCCAATAAAGATGATCAGAAATGAGAGATAGGGAAGAAAGGCAGTATCGGCATTGAATTCCCTTCGCAAGTATTCCGCACCGGCACCCATCAGTTTAAATCCAACAAACACGCCCAGAACAATGGCAACCAAAAAAAAGAGCTCCATGAGGAAGCCCCTTTTGTATCCAAGAAACGCACCCACCGCCAACAGGAATGCGATAACCATATCAATTTTACTCAAGCTGCGAGAATTTTTTTGACAATTTCTGAAATCATGCGGCCATCCGCCTTGCCTGCCAGCTGTTTGGTGGCCATCCCCATCACTTTGCCCATATCTTGAGGGCCTTTGGCTCCAACCTGGTCCACGATGTTTTGAAGCGCTCCTCTTATCTCGTCTTCCGAAAGTTGCTTTGGCAAATACCGGCTGATGATTTCCAGTTGAGACACTTCTTGTTTGGCCAGGTCCTGGCGACCCTCTTTTTGAAAGATCTCAGCAGATTCTTTTCGCTGCTTGGCCGCCTTCATCAACAACTTGTTTTCCGTCTCGATGCTGATGTCCCCGCTACCGCCTTTTTCAGTCTCCGCAAGCAAAATCATTGATTTGATGCTGCGCAAGGCGTCCAGCGCCTCTTTGTTTTTGGCAAGCATGGCTTGTTTAATATCACTATCAATTTGTTGCTTCAGGCTCATACACTTTTATTGTTAATCGTACCTTAGGAACAAAATTATCAATAGAATCATTGAATAAACAAATCAAGTTCATTTCGTGACAAGGTTAAGCGTAAATATTAACAAGATTGCCACCCTCAGAAACGCACGGGGCGGCAATAATCCAGACGTGATAAATGTTGCAATGGACTGTGAGCGCTTTGGGGCTCAAGGTATTACGGTTCATCCCCGTCCGGATGAACGGCACATCCGGTACAGCGATGTGATGAAACTAAAGGATGTCGTAAAAAGCGAATTCAACATTGAAGGTTACCCTGATGAGCGCTACCTGAAGATGATACGCGAGGTTAATCCGGCACAAGCCACATTGGTCCCTGATGGTCCCGGTGTAATTACATCCAACGCCGGATGGGATACGGTGCGTCACCAGGACTTGCTCAAAAAAATTGTTGGCGAAATAAAAACAAAAGGTGTGCGCGTTTCTCTTTTCGTCGATCCGGATATAAGAATGGTGGAGTACGCCGCGAGCACGGGAGCCGACCGTATCGAGCTGTATACTGAACCCTACGCGATTCAATATCATCAAAACAAGGACCTCGCAATCAGGCCATACATAGCGGCAGCCCAGGCGGCCCTCGGTCTCGGGCTTGGACTGAACGCCGGCCATGATCTTAATCTTCACAATCTGAAGTTCCTGAAGCTATCGCTCCCCTCCCTCGATGAGGTTTCCATTGGACACGCGTTGGTCTGTGACGCGCTCTACTTAGGTTTGGAAAATACGATCCAGCTTTACCTCCGTCAGTTGCAGGATTGATGTCCATGCCGGAGCCGGGGAAAAAACTTTATTTCATTGCGATTATTCCTCCATCCCACATTGTTGAAGAAGCACTCGCCCTACAGCAATATTTCCGGGACCGATTCAAAAGCAAAGCGGCTCTCAATTCGCCGCCGCACATCACATTGCACATGCCTTTTGAGTTGAATGAGGAGCAAGAAACGATCATCGTGAAAAAGCTTCAGCAATTTTCTGCCACCCAACGGGTTTTTTCTTTAAAGCTTGAGAATTTTGACTGCTTCAGGCCGCGGGTCATTTTTGTACGGGTTGTCAAAGAACCTGAACTGGATAACCTTCAGAAACAGCTCCGGCGTTTCTGCCTAAATCTTTCCTTTTTCAAGGCACAGGACAAGGAACTACCCTATCGTCCCCATCTTACGCTGGCATTCCGGGATCTGAAAAAATCGATGTTTCACAAAGCGTGGGATGAGCTTCAATCGAAACAATTCCATGCAGAATTTAAGGTCGACCGGATAGTTTTGTTAAAACACAATGGGCAATTATGGGATGTCTTCCGCGCGTTTTTATTAGCTTAGAATTTTTACACTGAACCCATGAAAAGAAACCTGGCGTTTGCATTTGCATTTGTTCCCACTTCGCTCTTTGCCCAAACCGGATCGGATATTTTTCTGGTAGACATGAAAATCAGTAAAGCCTCTGTATCCATTTCCAATCCGGTTAACATAACCCACCACCCCGGATATGACAATCAACCTTTTTTTCATGCCGATCAGCCCGTTATTTATTATTCTTCCTTCAACGACGACGGGCGGGCGGATATTAGAAGTTACAATTATAGAACTGGGGAGACCAGGGCCATCACTCAAACACAAGAACGTGAATACTCGCCGACACTGACCCCCGATAAAAAATTCCTGTCCTGCATCATTCAGCGGGACAGCGGGGCCCAGGACTTGGGAAAGTATCCGGTGGGTGGCGGAGAACCAATCGTGCTGATCGATCATCTGATCATCGGATATCACGCCTGGATCGATCAACATCGTTTGATCTTGTTTATCCTGGGTAAACCGCCGACGTTGCATGTTTATGATTTGGCCGCCGGTGAAGATAAAGTCATTGCTGAAAACACGGGGCGATCACTCCATAAGATCCCTGGAAAAAACGCGATGAGCTTTGTTCATGAAGTCTCTGATAAAGAATGGTCCATTAAGAAATTGGATTCGAACACGCTCGCTGTCTCAGTGCTTGCCCCAACCTTGCCTGGTCGCGAGGACCTTACCTGGACCAGGGACGGCAAAATAATCATGTGTGATGGCGAAAATCTCTTTTTTAATGAACCGGGAAAAAGCAACGGCTGGATTTTGATCAGGATTGAATCGGGCGCTGATATGTTGAAGGGCGTTACCCGGTTGGCGGCAAGTCCGGATGGAAAAAAATTGGCGCTCGTGGTCGCCGAACATTAGACTGTCTGGACCGTAAGGACTATTTTTCGCAAAACGATCCCTTGGCCACATACAACTTTTGAAAGTCAATTCGATACATTCCCTCAGCCAGCGAAGGATCGGCCGCAATCACTTCTTTTTGCAGGTCGCCCTTCACGATTAGAATGCCGCCTTCATCTCCAAAAACGCCTTCGGTGACAATGTTTCCTGCCTGGGCGATTTTTTTCAAATAGTCATCATGTTTCCGGATTGTCTCCGGAGCGTTGGATTTGGTGATGTTGGGGATGTATCGGATAAAATCGTACCTCACCATGTCGTAGGGCTCACCCACTGGGCACGCTGATCCGATGCGCGGGGTATAAGGGAGTATCTCCAGGTTCCAACGCTTAGCGCGCACTCCCGGGTCGGTAGAGAGCCATTCTTTTACCTGATCGGCGGAAGTGGTGTTGAAAATAAAAATTCCGCCACCTTCTTCAAAAGGACCGGCAACGATCAGTTTCCCTTCATTGGCAAGTCTCTTAATGTTGGCCAGATGGCCGGCCATGAGCTGGTCAAGGGCATCTTTCGATAGCTCAGCCTTATCCGCTTTCTTATTCAGAAACACAAATACAAATTTCTTGTCCTGCGCTGTGGCCAGTGACGTGATCGCAACCAGAAAAATGACGGGTAATTTCATCAAGTCAAAGATAGGTCCTTTTCACAATTTCAATAAGAGGGAGGCCCTGCGTTTCGCGATATGCCAACTTGACGATGATTGCTTTTGTGGAAAAGCACACCGCCCCAAGAATGCCGATCAAGAGTCCCCCCGATAAAATAGCCGGAAGATTTTGAGGACACGATTATGCCGTTAAGACTTTCACCAGTTGCATCATTTCCTCCTCCCGGTTATAGATATGCGGGGAAACACGCACTGAATCGCCCCGCAGGGAAACCCAGATTTTATTCTTCACGATTCTAGCTTTCATTTTCTGCAGATCCACTTCTTTAGGAAGGCGAAGTCCGAATAAATGATGGCCGCGAAAATTTTCATCTTCAATCCAAAAACCGGCTTGCCTTAGTTTTTCAATTGGTTTGCGCGTGATGGCCGCGCAGTAATCCTGGATATTCTCAGGCTTCCATTGGTTGATCTGCCTGAGCGCCTCCAGCATCATGGGTATCAAAATAAAATTGCTGTGTTCGCCGACTTCGTACCGAAGGGCGCCCGGCTGGTAATCGCTTTGATAATTTACCAATCCGTCAAAGTTTTCACTGTCCTTGCGATTGAGCCAGTTTTCTTCAACGGGTTTGCCTTGATTAAAATAGTCGCCATAGTAAGCAAGCCCCATCGAGTAAGGTCCCATCAACCATTTGTAGCCGCCGCAAATCAATGCGTCAGGTTGCAGGACCTTAACGTCAAAGGGCATTGCGCCTACCGACTGGGTGCCATCAATTACCATCAAAGCACCTACTTCGTTGGTTCTTACACGGATTTCTTTTAGGTCAAATCGTGTTCCATCAGCCCAATGCACATTTCCCAGCGACACCAGTCTGGTGTTTTTTGTCAATGGCGCTGAGGATTCGTTCGTTCCAACGTTTCCCTCGTTGCTCCCGGCTTTGCGGTGCAGCAATCGCCTGAAGTCTTATCCCTTTTTCCTGGGAGAGCCGGTGCCACGGATAGTAATTACTTGGAAACTGCTCCGAAGCTACAATCATGTTATGAGTCGAATTCACCCGCAAATTATTTACAACGTTGGCAATACCATACGAAACCGATGGAATGACCACAATTTGCTTTGGGTCGCTTGCGCGGATGAGTTTTGCGAATTCTCTTCGAAGCAGTTCCGTTTCGCGGTAAAAATCGCTGGGAGAAATAAACGCGGGGTTCCGCTTTCTCTTCATCCCTTCTATGCCTGCTTTTTCCACATTTTTTAGCAAAGGGGACATATATCCACAGTTCAAATAAGTTATTCCGGCAGGGATAGAAAATTTGGATCGTTCGTTCTTCAGCATCTTTTGGCAATATTTTTTGTTTTGGCTTTGCGAGGACAATATAAAAGAATTTGAAAAATAAGTTAATGTATAAAGGTGGATTGAAGGGAGCCTGGCATGGAATTTACTGTCATCCATAAGGTGGATAATTTGATCGGGCTACGAAATACACGGTACGTCAATGGGGTGGCTGTTAAACCTTCGGTTACGAAATTTGTCTTACCGAAATGAATAAAGGAGGGAATCAGCTATGAAAGCGGCCGTTGAGGTTTACAAGGGAATTGAATTCGTGCGCATTTCTTCCCTTCCTGATGATCAGAAAAAGATGATTTGGAATTCATTCATAGGGCAAAAAATTATTAAAATTCTTCGCGAAAACGAGTTGCTCAACGATTGTGTCCAATACACTGACTACCTGGATTGGTATCAGCAAAACCGCAGGGCGGGAAATGCCACTACTTCTTCTCATGCTGCCGAACTCGCGAAAGAATTCAAATTCGCGTGAAGTTACGTTCCTGAAAGACGTCATTATTTCCAAATTCCATTCGGTACAATCTCCAGCACATTGCCTTCAGGGTCTTCAAAATAGAATGACTCCTGGCCGGTCTCCCAAATGACAGTGTCCTTTATCAAAATCCCCTGTTCACTTATTTTCGTTTTGTGAGACTCATATTCCTCAGGTGCCACTTCAAAGGCAAAATGATACTTACCTTCCGCATAGTGCCCGGGAGGACTTTTCTTATGTCTTGAATCATCGGGGTTAAAACACAAGAGCACGGAGGAGCCCGCCCGAAAAAAGATATGCTTGCCTTTAACATGACTGATAATTGGCAACGCTAATTTTCCGTGGTAAAAGTCCTTCGCCCGTTCGAGGTCGCGAGAGTAAATACAGGTTTCCTTGATTTGAACAAAGTTCATGGCTCACTCTTGAGAAAAAGTGTCTATGCTATTGACTATCTGATTATTAGATTTTCATTCCCTTTCAAGGGCTTCGTTTTGAGTGCGTAAGAGTTGTCCACAAATAATGGATTGACTAAATCAACCGTAACTGATTGTATACCAGTACGATAAGTCATAACAGTCTGGTAATGTGGATAAGTCTTAATTTTTGTGGATTTCTATTTCACGCTTTCTTTGCCTGTTTCTAAGTGCCTGAATTTGAACTATTTTTACAATTTTCCCTAGTCGCTCCACCATCCTGGTGGCATCAATAATATTTATGGCGGAGGTGTTAACTTGCCCTTCTAAACTTACGTTTTGAGAGGATGATCAGAAAATTATTGAGTGTCTTATTTGTGTGTGTGTGTACCAATGGCCTGATGGCCCAGAATGCTGAACTTATTACGCTGGAGAAGCTGCAAAGTATCATTAATTCGAAGGATAATCCGGTACAAATAATCAACTTCTGGGCTACATGGTGTGCTCCTTGTGTCAAGGAAATGCCCATGCTTGAAAAACTTAACCTTGAACGCAAGGATGTAAAGGTGACCCTGGTAAGTATGGATATTGACCTGGACCCTAACCCCGAAAAAGTACACAAGTTTATTGTGCGAAAAAACATTCAATCGCGGGTCGTTATTCTCGACGAGCGCGACCCGAATTCATGGATCAATAAGATTGACAAGAGTTGGTCTGGGGCCCTGCCTGCAACCTTGGTTGTAAACAGCGCTACCGGCAAGCGCAAATTTGTAGAGCGCCAATTGCAGGAAGGGGATTTGGAAAAACTGATTGAAGCAGTGAAATGACAGCTTTTCAGCGGCAAAAAAGGAGAACGATCTTGAAATAAAACATAAATCTGACTATGACGACGATAAGAACACTGATGATATTGATGTGCGCTGCCCTGATTTTTGCAGGGAGCCCGGTAAAAAACGGTTATGAAGTAGGAGATAATGCCACCGGCTTCAAACTGAAAAATGTGGATGGCAAAATGGTATCCCTTGACGATTACAAGCAAGCCAAGGGGTTTATTGTGATCTTTGATTGCAATACGTGCCCTTACTCCAGAGCTTACAATGGACGTATCATTGCGTTGAATAAGAAATATGCGCCCCAAAATTTTCCGGTGATCGCCATCAATGCCAACGATCCAGCCACTTCTTCCGGGGACTCCTTTGAGGAGATGGTAAAATGCGCAAAACGAAAGGGCTATGACTTCCCCTACCTCGTGGATGAAACTCAGGCGGTTGCGAAGGCCTATGGAGCCTCAAATACACCCCATGTTTTCGTACTCAACAGGAGCGGAAACGATCTAAAGGTGGCCTACATTGGAACGATTGATGACAATGCCCGCGATGAATCGGAGGTAACAAGGAAATATGTAGAAAGTGCCGTTGATGCCCTTCTTGCAGGCAAATCAGTGCCCACACCAAAAACCAAAGCGGTGGGGTGCGGAATTAAATGGAAGAATGTCTGAATTACTCAACAAGGCGGATTTACCCAGGAGCCATTGACAAAATCAATGGCTTTATTCTTATATCATTGAAAGAATCTCGTCAATGTACTCTCTCGAATTACTCAACCTGGGTACTTTATTCTGCCCTCCGAGCTTGCCTCGTTTTTTCATCCAATTATAAAAAGTCCCTTCGGCGACGCTGTGGATTTTTGGCGCCACCAGTGCCACATCATGCGATCTCTTTGCATCGTAATCGGAGTTGACTTTTCGCAGGGTTTCATCCAGGATACGGCCAAAATAGCCGAGGTCGGCTGGTTTCGTTTTGAATTCGATGATCCACTCATGCCCGCCACGCTTTGATTTCTGAAGATAGATCGGAGCCGCCGTAAAATTATCGATCACAGACCCTGTAAGTTCGCAGGCACGGGTGATGGCTGTCTCCGCATTTTCGATGATCACCTCTTCGCCAAAGGCATTGATAAAATGCTTGGTCCTTCCGGAAATCTTTATGCGGTGAGGGGACAAGCTCGTAAATTTCACGGTGTCACCGATGTTGTACCGCCACAATCCGGCGTTGGTGGTGATGACCAGCGCATAGTTCTTTCCAATTTCCACTTCACTTAAGCTCAGCGCTTCCGGGTATTCCTTTTCTAATTCCTCCACGGGAATGAACTCATAAAACACGCCATAGTCGAGCATAAGCAGCAGTTCGTCAGAATTTCTTTGGTCCTGAATGCCAAAGAAACCCTCACTGGCATTGTAGGTTTCCCAATAGTTCATCTGATCGCCCGGAATTAAACTCTTGAAAAGGCTCCGGTACGGCGTAAATGATACCGCCCCATGGAAGAAGACTTCCAGGTTGGGCCATACTTCCAGGATATTATTTTTCTTTTCAAGCTCCAAAATGCGCTGCAGAAGCAACACCGTCCAGGTTGGAACTCCGGCAATATGTGCTACATCTGCTTTCGCCGTTTCCATGGCGATCTTATTGATTTTATCTTCCCAGTTGTCCATGAGCGCCACTTCCAGACTGGGGGTCCTGATAAACTCCGCCCATGGCGGAAGATTTTGCATCAACACCGCCGACACGTCGCCGTAGTGCGAGGAGTTTGTAGGATCAAACTCATTTACCTGGTAACTCCCACCGATACCCAAACCTTTGCCGTTGAATATTTTTGTCTCCGGGTAATTGTTGACATAAATGGAGAGCAGATCTTTGCCCCCTTTGAAATGACATTCTTCCATTGCCTCTGGCGAAACCGGTATGAACTTGCTTCTGGCATTGGTGGTTCCGGAAGATTTTGCAAACCATTTTACTTCAGACGGCCATAGGATATTCTGTTCACCCCGCATCAGTCTATCGATGTAGGGGAATATCTGTTCATAAGTATGGACGGGTACCCTTTTCCTGAAATCTTCATAATTGACCAGGTCTTCAAATGAATAGCGCTGGCCAAATTCGGTATAGCGGCCCGAAGACAGCAGTTTTTTGAGGACCTCATCCTGTACTTCATGCGGGTATTTTATGAAAAGCTCGATCTGATGGATCCGCTTTTTCATGACCCAGGTTAGAATGGAATTGAGTATTTGCATGCAATGGGAGGACAAAAGTAACTGCTCCCTAGCGATAACCAAAACCCAACAGGGTTTGCTATTCTTTGGTAGTGCAAAATTTTC
>JBGPGZ010000101.1:0-11173 GCA_041484175.1 Cyclobacteriaceae bacterium
CTGGAAGTCTGCGTTAATGTCGTGAGAATCCGAGTTGATCGGCACGCCATTCACAACCCACAGAGGTTGGGTGTTCCCTGTGATCGAACTGTTACCGCGAATGTTAATTCTGGTTGCAGAACCTGCCAAACCGGAGGAGTTCAGGATTTGCAGACCCGGCGTTCTCCCTTGCAGGGCGCGTCCGACATCGGTTTCCGGTTTGTTGGCCAGCAGCTGGGAAGAAATCGTCGTTTGCGCATATCCAAGCGCTCGCTGATCTCTCTCTACACCTTGTGCCGTTACAACAATTTCAGAAAGCTGCTTTACATCCAGCCCAAGGGAAACATCGACAACACTGCGGTCGCCGATCAGCACTTCCTGGGTTTGAAGACCAATAAAAGAAAATACCAGACTACCTCCGGAAGCAGGTATGGTAAGCTTAAAATTTCCATCCGCATCGGTAACGGATCCATTGGTAGTTCCCTTCAGAACCACATTGACACCGGGCAAAGTGGAGCCGTCTTCCGTGGCTGTCACTTTCCCTGTAACCACTCGATCCTGCGCAAAAGCACTGAGCGCAAAAACGAATGAGAAGCATACAAGTAGAAACTTCTTCATAGGTTTAGGTTTAGGTTAAAGAATAAAATTAGACCCTCTAAATTAGAGCATTATTCATTAAAAGGAAATACTACAAAAAGAAATTGTTAAATAATTGAACCACACAATCTGCCTTTCAAGGAAGATTTATTGCGAATAACAACCTAAAACAGCCTAAAATAACTTAAATGCAACCGGAAGGAACCTCCTGTTTTGCTTAGTCTCTTGCCTTTTTAATCTATCAAAAATACTACAGTCCGGGGGATGAAATTGGCCTCTGATTTTGGACAAAAAAGAGGAGGAATTGCGGTAAGTCATCCACCCATTTTTTCTTCGAAAACGGATGAATGAACACTGAGTCGCGTACAAAAACAAGTGATCTACCGCAATTGCAGACCGCCAAAAGATTCTACTTAATTTCTATAGAACTAGGGGTCAAAAAGAACGAGAAAATAAAAATGCCCCGCTCGGGGCATGCTGGTCTGGAGTCTCAAGTTTCAGAGGACTCAAGACTATTGACTCTATAATAATATATGCTGTTAATGCTACGCTTCTGCGACCGCAGCAACAGAAACAAAGGATTTATCCTCGCGTCCTTTTTTAAAAACAACAATGCCATTCGTCAATGCAAACAACGTATGATCTTTGCCCATTCCCACTCCCTTGCCGGGATGATGCCGGGTACCGCGCTGGCGCACGATGATGTTGCCGGCGATGACCTTTTGACCACCAAAGACTTTTATGCCAAGCCGCTTGCTTTCCGATTCGCGGCCGTTCTTTACTTTTCCTTCACCTTTTTTGTGTGCCATGACACGTGAATAATTACGGTTTTAACCTGATTATTTTGAAATCCCTTCAATCAAAAGCTTCGTAAATTGCTGCCGGTGGCCGTTCTTTACCGCGTAGCCTTTCCGGCGTTTCTTCTTGAATACGATCACCTTGTTTCCCTTTACGTGCTCCATGATCTTGCCCGAGACAGTCGCTCCTTTCACTATCGGGGCGCCCACATCGATACTCCCGCCATTGTCAATAAGGAGGACTTTGTCAAAATTCACAGAAGCCCCAGCCTCACCGTCCATCCGGGGAGCATAGACATATTGGTCTTTGGCTACCTTAAACTGCTTTCCGGCAATATCCACGATCGCGTACATAATGTTACCTTTAAAAATGGGAGTGCAAAGATAGGGTGAAGCCTTGGAAAAACAAAGGGTTGGATAAAAATACCTCATTACAAGCCCCGAATGTACGATTTACCATAAAAACCGCCAGAAATCTTCTTCCGCCAAATTTCCTAAAACCGGTTCCAATAAAATGGCCGCAGAAGGACTCCGAGGCTGCACGGGGGCAAAGGTCAGTATCTTTGGGTTAAACAAAGAAATCCATCTACAGCGACCTCTGTGACCTCAGTGTGCATTTTACTCTGTGTCCTCTGTGTTTAAACGACCCAAATACATTCACCACAGAGGCCACGGAGGATGCACGGAAGGCACAGAGCGCAAATGTTGAGCGTCCGTATTGGAGATCTGAAAACTTCAAGAACAAAAAAAAATAAAAAAACTTTATATCGAAGTTAACTTCACCCAAAGAGTTTAAGTGGATGAAAATGAATTCATTCTCTTGGTTTGAAAAAAAAATCACTGCCCGACCCGGCCCCGGTGCAGATGAGAACCTTTGAATTTTATCATTCATTTCGAATCTTTGTCCGTCCGCTATGCTGGTGCCATCTCTTACTTGAACATACTCCACGATCTAAAAAACGAACCCATGACCGATACCCCGCTTGATGAGCCCATTTTAAAGGAAAACAAGGACCGATTTGTTCTCTTCCCCATCGAACACCACGATATCTGGAAGTTTTACAAGCAGGCGGAAGCCAGCTTCTGGACGGCCGAAGAAATTGACCTCAGCCAGGACTTGCGGGACTGGGCCAACCTCAATGACGGTGAAAGGCATTTTGTCACCCATGTACTTGCATTCTTTGCTGCCAGTGATGGCATCGTTAATGAAAACCTGGCAGAACACTTTGTCGGTGAGGTCCAGTACACGGAAGCCAAGTTCTTTTACGGCTTTCAGATTGCCATCGAAAATATTCACTCGGAGACCTACTCCTTGTTAATTGATACGTATGTAAAAAATCCCCAGGAAAAAGACAAGCTGCTTCATGCCATTGAAACGATGGATTGCGTAAAGAAAAAGGCGGACTGGGCGTTGCGCTGGATCAACCAGGGCAATTTCCAGGAACGCCTGATCGCCTTTGCCGCTGTGGAAGGTATTTTCTTTTCGGGTTCGTTCTGCTCGATCTTCTGGTTAAAAAAGCGGGGCTTAATGCCGGGCCTGACATTTTCCAATGAATTGATCAGCCGGGATGAGGGCTTGCATTGTGATTTTGCCTGCCATTTGTATACAAAGCACATCGTCAACAAACTTCCTGAAGAAACTGTCATCGGCATCATAAAGGATGCCGTAGAGATCGAGAAGGAATTCGTGACGGACTCACTGCCGGTAAACCTCATCGGGATGAATGCCGAGCTGATGCGCCAATACATCGAGTTTGTAGCGGACAGGCTGCTCCATGAACTGGTCGGCAAAAAAGTTTACGGTGCTACCAACCCGTTCGATTTTATGGAGATGATCTCCTTGCGCGGCAAGACCAACTTTTTTGAGAAGCGAGTTGCCGAATACCAAAAAGCCGGTGTCATGAAAAGTACCGAAAAAGAAAGCGCTCCAAAATTTTCTTTGAACGAAGATTTTTGATACATTCGAAGACATTTTTTAAACTTTTTCCGCCAACCCAAACAACCTTAAGACATGCTCGTTATCAAACGTGACGGACACAGAGAGTCTGTTAAGTTCGACAAGATCACCGCCCGAATTGAAAAGCTTTGCTACGGTCTTGATTCCAAGTTTGTAAACCCGGTAGAAGTGGCCATGAAGGTGATCAATGGCCTCTACGATGGAGTTTCTACGCTAGAACTTGATAATCTCGCCGCCGAGATCGCCGCCACGCTCACCACCAAACACCCCGACTTTGCCAAGCTCGCAGCCCGCATAGCGGTCTCGAACCTCCACAAAGTCACTAGCAAGTCCTTCTCCAACACGATGAAGAGACTCTACACCTATGTCGACCCAAAAACAGGCGAGAATGCACCCCTTATTTCCAAGGAGACCTGGAAGGTCATCAAGGAAAACGCGGCCGAGCTCGATGAGGCCATCATCTATGACCGCGACTTTGCCTACGATTACTTTGGCTTTAAAACCTTGGAGCGCTCCTACCTGATGAAGGTAGACGGAAAAGTGGTGGAACGACCTCAGCACCTGTTGATGAGGGTCGCCGTGGGAATTCACGGAGAAGACATTGCCGCTGCCATTGAAACATATCATTTGCTATCTGAGAAGTGGTTCACGCATGCCACTCCCACGCTTTTCAACGCAGGCACCCCCAAGCCGCAGCTTTCGTCTTGCTTCCTGCTGACTATGAAAGACGATAGTATTGACGGCATCTATGATACCCTTAAACAAACTGCCAAAATTTCCCAGTCAGCCGGAGGCATCGGATTAAGCATTCATCATGTGCGCGCCAAAGGCTCCTACATCAAAGGGACCGGTGGAACTTCCAACGGCATTGTACCCATGCTGCGCAACTTTGACATGACCGCACGGTACGTCGACCAGGGTGGAGGCAAACGCAAAGGAAGTTTTGCCATCTACCTCGAACCATGGCACGCCGACGTTTTCGAATTCCTTGAACTCAAGAAAAATCACGGCAAGGAAGAAATGCGGGCGCGCGATCTCTTCTACGCTATGTGGATACCGGATCTGTTTATGAAGCGCGTAGAAAGCAACGAAGTGTGGTCACTCTTCTGCCCCAATGAAGCCCCAGGTCTTGCCGATTGCTGGGGAGATGATTTTGAGCGCTTGTATGAGAAGTACGAAAAGGAAGGAAAATTCAGAAAGCAAATAAAGGCGCAAGACCTTTGGTTTGAAATCCTGGAGGCGCAGATAGAAACCGGAACACCCTATATCCTTTACAAAGACGCGGCGAACAGAAAATCGAACCAGAAGAACCTGGGCACGATCAAGTCAAGCAATCTGTGCACCGAGATCATTGAATATACCTCCCCCGATGAAGTAGCTGTTTGTAACCTCGCTTCCATCGCGCTGCCGAAATTTGTTACGGAAAATAAAAAATTTGATCACCAAAAGTTGTTTGAGATCACCAAGGTGGTCACGCGCAACCTGAACAAGGTAATTGATGTAAACTATTACCCGGTGCCCGAAGCACGCAACTCCAACCTGCGGCATCGCCCGATTGGGTTAGGCGTTCAAGGCCTTGCCGACGCGTTTATTCTGCTGCGGATGCCCTTTGAGTCAGACGAAGCGCGTGGTCTGAATAAAGACATTTTTGAAACCATCTACTATGCGGCCATGGAGGCTTCGATGGAGTTGGCGAAAGAACACGGCCCTTATGAAACCTTCAAGGGTTCGCCCGTTTCCAAAGGCATCTTTCAGTTTGACATGTGGGGTGTAACACCGGAATCCGGCCGCTGGGACTGGGAAAAATTAAAAAAAGAAGTGAAGACCCATGGCGTGCGCAATTCGTTGTTATTAGCCCCGATGCCTACCGCCTCGACTTCACAGATCCTTGGCAATAACGAGTGTTTTGAGCCCTACACGTCCAACATTTATACGCGACGCACGTTGTCCGGTGAATTTATCATTGCTAACAAGCACTTGATGAAGGACCTTATCGGCCTGGGCTTGTGGAGTGAATCGATGAGACAAAAACTCATTTCCACCAACGGGTCGGTTCAATCCATTCCCGAAATTCCCCAGCACATCAAGGATATCTATAAAACCGTCTGGGAGATCTCGCAAAAGACGATCATTGACATGTCAGCGGATCGCGGCGCGTTTATTTGCCAGTCGCAGAGCTTGAATATCCATATCACCAACCCGAACTTTGGCAAACTCACCTCCATGCACTTCTATGCCTGGAAAAAGGGCCTGAAGACGGGCATGTATTACCTGCGTTCCACCGCCGCCGCCGACGCCATTAAGTTCACACTGGATAAATCGGCGATGCAACAACCGGCGGAAGAAACTGCATCCCTCCCGGATGGGATTGCTGTTCAAGCCCCGGAGGTTCCGGCCGCCATTGAAGTTCAGCAAAGCATTCCTTACGAGCAGAAGATCGTATCAGACTACGAACAAAAGCGCTCCGATATCGCCTGTTCCCTGGACAATCCGGATGCTTGCGAAGCATGCGGAAGCTAGTCATCCGCTCAATAAACTGATTTGAGACGCTCCTAAAGTCCGGTAAATCACCGGACTTTTTTTATGGATGTGATTTTCTCACCTTGATGAAACTGGGGTCCCCTTTCTTCAAGTTTGAATTATAGGCCTTCTTGTTCCGCGGCAGCCGGTCACTCCCTTTGTCCCAGCCCCATACAAAATTAAGCCCGAAGCGCAAATTAAAAACCTGCGTGTTGTTAATATACCCATTGAGTTTTTGCCCGGCGATCAGAGACCCCGGAATGTTTAACAGATTGTCTCCCACCAGATACAGTTGGACGGGGGCCAGATTGAATGATACCCCGGCTCCGAAATTGTTATAAGACCGGTTGGAGATGGTGTAACTCACAGAAGTGCTTACCCATTTTCCAAAATGTTTTATTATGGACCCGGATCCACCGGCGGAAAACCGCCCTTGAAACTTTTCCGTAAAGAACAATGCGCCGACACTCAGATTCTTCATTAACTCGTACGTTCCGCTCAGGTACATTTTGCCGGGAAGATTGGTCTTGTAGGATCCTGTCTTACCTTCCTTGAGTTCGAACTTGTCCCGGATGGAGTCCCCCTGAGAATCAAGATAGTTTGTATTTCCGTTGACCACCTCTTTAAGGTCGATTCCCGAGAAGGTATAGTTGGCTGTATTCTTGTCCAACGTGTAGGAAAACAGGTCGTTCTTCCAGGTGATCCTGCCGAAATCAATGACGCTGGCGGCCACCGTCAGCTTTTCCGTTAGCTTGTAGGTTGCACCCAAATCGATGGCAAACCCGTTATTGGAAAAGGCTTTACCAACGTCTTGGCCGGTATCATGAATGCCAGAAGTCTTCAGATTGAGATCACCGGAGGCGGTCAACTTATAGTCGCTCCCAACGGCAACGTTCAACATTGAACTTACGGTCGTGGCGTTGGCCAATCCGGCGAGGTACTTGATCCGCGCACCCAGCGTCAATTTATCATCGACCTTATAGGCAGCACCGGCAGCCGACTCGATGTAGGCAAGGCCTTCCGCTTTTGGAGAAAAGCTGGCGCTTGTGCCAATCAAGGGAGCTGTGCCTTGTACAAAAAGGGAAGCAAATTCCCTTGGGATTAATAGGCGGGCATATTCATGGGCTGTCACGTAGGCCTGAAGGTAAATTTTTGGGCTCACCGTGATTCCAATCCGCAACAAATCCACCTGGCTAGTGGTAAGGATGTAATTATTTTCTGCCAGGGCTTTTACCCACTTGGACAAGTCTGCCTTCACCTCACCCCCCGACCTGGTGATGAGATCATTGTAAGAAAATCCGTTGTTGTAATACCCGGTCGACATCGATGAAATTCCCGGCATTCCGATCGAAAATTTATACCGGGGAACAAAGGCCGGGTTATTGGTAGTCCATTGTGGAAGGCTGTTCATGAAATACTGTGTGGCTTCCGTTTGGGCGAATGCCGGCGCCATCGCAGTGATCATCAATAGAATGTTGAACAATCGCTTCATGCGCACATCAGAGTTTGATATTAAATTTCAGGTCCACCAGGAGTCCCACATTGACAATGATCACGTATTTTGATTTAAACTTGACGTCGTTTGAATTTCCGGCGGCGTCTTTGGAGGTGTTCATTACGGCACGAATGATAATGTTTTTTGACTTAAAGACATTGGTCAGCCTGTCTACATTCAGATCCAGCAATTGATCCGAGACTCCTGCCGTTTCAAGGTCGCCCGTCGGGGAGACGCTGCTGCCTTTCACCAGAGAAGTCTGCGCCGTTTCTAACAGCGAATCAAGGACGGTGTAGCCGGCATCCGTGAGATATAATTGAATTTTGGCATCCAACGGGAGTTCATTGATTACCGTGACTTTCAAGGACGCCTTTTGTATCTGCGATTGGTCCAGCTTGCTTAAATCAATCTTTGCAGTGTCTTTCAGGATGATGCCGGAGGCATGACCGTAGAGTGGAACTTCCACATCCATTTGTACCCTCATCTTGCTCGTGTCAGCCATGAAATTATTTCCCGAAGTAAAACCTTGATTGGTACTCGCACTGAGTTGATAAAAGATTTCGGACGGGGCAAAATCAAGGACATCCTTGGCGTTCGTTATGGCAACCGGCGTAGTTGCTGAATTACCCAGGGTTGCCGGGTAAGCGATGGAAATCGGACTGTCAGGACTCAACTTTAATGGCAATGGTTGTGCGCCGTTCTTGCGCGCCTCGATTTTGGAAAAAGTTACCGTGCAGGGAACGCCATAGTCATTGATCACATTCATTGTCACCTTGGGCTGGGCAAACGAAACTTTGGCCGAATTCAGACTTGTGCCAAAGGCGCCGATGCTGATCACTGCCGAAGGAGGATAGACAGTTTGGATCCCAAAAAATCCGTGGATTGTATTAAAGTCCATTCCCGACAATGAGAAATTCACGGCGACCGATGTATTCGGCCCTACCGTAACGGGTGACGAGGTTTTCATCAGCACCAAGACCATTTTCAGGCTGAACTTATTCTTGTTTAGGGTCACTTTGTAGTCAGCCAAAGAAAGCGATCCGGCGGTGCCGGTGGCGGTAAGATTGAGGTGCAGTCCTGTTGTCTTAGAGGTGAAGTCCGAAGAAGTAAGGATCACTTCATACTTGAGATTGGAAGCGGCCGGCAGCAACGTGGTGGAATAATTGATCGTACCTGACTTAAAGTCTATCTCGCTCAATTGTTCGGGGTTGAGTCCAAAATCCACAACTTCAGTCAGACTATCGCTGCGAATATCCTTGGTATGGGCCGGTATGGCTCCCGCAGGGACTTTAAAACTTTGGTTGACCGCTTTATCAGGAATGCTGAAGAGGTCCCGTATATCCTCGGAGACCAGTAACTGGGAATAGCCCAAATACACGACGTCATCAGGATAAATTTTAACATAGACGGAATCCTTGCTTTTAAGAAAATCCTGAATGGTAAGGCTGCCAAATGCAAGCGGAAAGGCAATCGAAGGTCTTACATCAACGGAATTCAGATTGTAGTCCTTATCCCCGATGCAGGAATTCAGCACCACCAGAATCGATACCAACCAGGAACATGGCCGCATAGGGAGGGGTTTACCTCTTAAATATGCTGAGAATTCTTGAAGTAACCTCGGTCAAAAATCTAAATTCAGAACGCTGTTCCATTATACGGCGCCTGTCTTAATCTCTTCCACAACAGCTGGATCAAGCAAGGTGGTAATGTCACCTAAATTGGACGTATCCCCTTCTGCCACTTTGCGCAAGATCCTCCGCATAATTTTACCGGAGCGTGTCTTGGGAAGGCCGCTTACAAATTGAATCTTATCCGGTTTGGCAATCGGTCCTATGGTCTTTGAAACCATTTCGCGAATCTCGGTTCTCAACTTTTCCACCTCCTTGGGAGCTTCATAGCAAATGACGAAAGCATAAATGCCTTGCCCCTTGACATCGTGCGGAAATCCTACAACGGCTGTTTCGCAGACTGCCGAGTGTTCATCGATCGCACTCTCAATCTCTGCCGTTCCCAGATTGTGACCGGAGACAATGATAATGTCGTCTACGCGGCCGGTAATACGGTAGTAGCCGTCCTCGTCCCGTTTGCAGCCATCGCCGGTAAAATACTTTCCTGGAAAGGTGGAGAAATACGTTTCCTTAAAACGCTGATGATTTCCGTAAATGGTGCGCGCGATCGATGGCCACGGAAACTTAATTGCCAGGCGGCCTTCAATTCCATTGCCAATCAATTCCTTTCCGTTTTCATCCATCACCGCAGGTTGAACACCCGGCAGTGGAAGGGTTGCATGGGCTGGTTTTAGTTTGGTAACATTGGCAATCGGCGAAATCATAAACCCTCCTGTCTCCGTTTGCCACCAGGTATCGATGATAGGACACCTTTCTTTGCCAATGTTTTTATTATACCAGTGCCAGGCCTCTTCATTGATGGGTTCGCCTACGGTACCGAGGACTTCGAGGGATGACAGATCGTATTGGTGGACAAAAGAAAGGGGGGCCTTTTCCAGGGAACGGATAGCGGTGGGCGCCGTGTAGAAAATATTTACATGGTGTTTCTCTATCACATGCCAGAACCTCCCCATGTCGGGCCAGGATGGAATCCCCTCAAACAGGACGGTCGTAGCGCCCGCCGAGAGGGGGCCATAAAGTATGTAAGAGTGCCCGGTAATCCACCCCACATCGGCGGTGCACCAGAAGATCTGTCCTTCGCGATATTGAAAAGCGGTCTTAAACGTATAGTTGGTATAAACCATATATCCACCGCACGTGTGGACCATGCCTTTCGGTTTACCGGTTGACCCTGAGGTGTAAAGAATAAATAACAGGTCTTCGGAATCCATTTCTTCGGCAGGGCAGGAAGGGCTTGCCTTTATTATTTCATCATGCCACCAAAGATCGCGGCCAGCCTTCATTGGCGTTTGCGATTTTGTTCTTTCAAGGACAATTACCTTTTCGATCGTAGGACATCGCTGTAAAGCCTCATCGGCAATTCCCTTTAAATCAATTCTTTTATCCCCCCGGAGCGTACTGTTTGCGGTAAGGACCAATTTGCATCCTGAATCATTGATCCGATCGACCAGCGATCCGGCCGAAAACCCGGCGAATACGACAGAGTGAACGGCCCCGATCCGCGCGCAGCCCAACAACGCATAAGCGAGTTCCGGAACCATGGGCATGTAAATGCAAATGCGATCGCCTTTTTTTATTCCGTGGGCCTTCAACATGTTGCCCACCCTTGAAACCTGGTCGTATAATTCCTGATAGGTAATATACTGCGCTTTGTCGTTTGGATCGTTCGGTTCCCAGATAATGGCCGTTTGCCGGGCTCGTTGAGGAAGATGGCGATCGAGGCAGTTTTCTGTTATATTGAGTTTTCCCCCGCCAAACCATTTGATTTCCGGCTTGTGAAAATCCCATTGCAACACGTGGTCCCATTTTTTTTTCCAAACAAAGTCGTTTGCAATTTCCGACCAGAATGTTTCAGGGTTTTGAAGGCTTTTGCGGTAAACTTCCTTATAGTCATTGAAATTTGAAATGAGATTTTCCATTCGCAATAGTACATTAAATCCAGCTTCAATATACATTTGATTATTTCAAAATTCAATTCTCCAATTTGGAATAGAAACAACGTGTCTCACAGAAATTTAATTTCTCTGTTTCCCAATTTGCTTGCGCTCTCCGGCGTTCAGGTAGTTAATTTCATATTACCGTTCATTGTTTATCCTTACCTGGCGAGGATACTGGAGCTGGAAAAATTGGGGTTGATTTTTTTTTCAGTGGCATTCTGCAATTACTTTGTTCAGCTCGTCGATTTTGGTTTTTCAAATAC
>JBGPGZ010000102.1:0-10993 GCA_041484175.1 Cyclobacteriaceae bacterium
CACGTAGCAAATCCGGATACCCTCTTAGGCCTGCCCGCCAAAGCTTAGCGTAGGTGGGGGTGAGGGGTGAGCGAGGGATTTTGAGTTACTTCCCACCGCACGTCCATCTTTTTCCTGGGAGGGAACCTGCGCGCATTCATGTTACAAGAGATTGACCTTCAAGCGCGTTTATAATTTTGCCACAGGAGGGCGCGAAGGATTGTTTGTTCACAATTCTTTTTTAGCGATTCTCTCTTCAGTTTATGCATTTAGCGGCAAGTATTTCTTAAACCAGCTCTGGATCGTCATTTGCATAACACCGAAGAAAGCTTCTTTGAAAATTCCGGCGGATAGTTTTGATTGTCCCCGGACCCGTTCGGTGAAAATGATCGGCACTTCCTTGAGTTTGAAGCCGTATTTCCAGGTTAAAAACTTCATTTCAATCTGGAAAGCATAGCCCACAAACTTTATTTGGTCAAGGGGAATGGTCTTCAGGACGACCCTGCGGTAACATACAAATCCGGCCGTCGTGTCGCGGATAGGCATGCTGGTGATCAGGCGCACATAGGAACTGGCAAAGTAGGAGAGCAGCACCCGACCCATTGGCCAGTTCACGACATTGACGCCGGTGGCGTAGCGAGATCCGATGGAGAGGTCGCTACCACCTTCTGCGCAGGCCATATATAATTGAACAAGGTCTTTGGGATCGTGTGAAAAATCGGCGTCCATTTCGAGGATAAATTCATAACCCTTCTCGAGCGCATAGTGAAAGCCTGCAATGTAGGCCGTGCCCAAACCCTGTTTGCCCTGCCGCTGCAGCAAATGCAGACGGATTCCGGAAATGTTATAGTTTTTTTGCAAGCCCTGAACGATTTCTGCCGTTCCATCCGGCGAATTATCGTCCACGATCAACAAGTGAAAATCTTTGGGCAAAGCAAAAATAGCGTCGATGAGCAAGGAAATATTTTCCTTTTCATTGAAGGTGGGGATAATGACGATTGCGTTGCTGCGTGGCACCATGGGTCGATGGCAAAACTAAAAAAAACAAGGGTGTAAACAACCTGGGAACGGGAGAGTTATGAATAAAGGGGCTGAAAGATCCAATTTCAATTATCCGTTGAAACATAAAAAACCTACTTTGTGGAAGAATAACGGGTTATGTCTGAAAAATGCGTGTTTCTTGATCGCGATGGAATATTGAATAAGGACTATGTTGACTATGCCTACCGGTTAACTCGGTTTCATGTATTGCCGGAGGTACCGGAAGCTTTATATCGATTAAAGGAAGCCGGTTATTGGCTTGTCGTGGTAACAAACCAATCCGGGATTGCACAAAAAATTTACAGCCGGCGACAAATGGAAATTTGCCATATCTACTTGCAGGATATTTGTGAGCATGTGATCGATCACATTTATTTTTCTCCCTACCATCCATCAGTCACAGCGTCGCTGGCAAGAAAACCGGGCAGTTTGATGTTTGAAAAGGCGATTGCCAGATTTAACATTGACGTGAGTCGTTCATGGATGATCGGCGACCGGGGAAGGGATATTATTCCCGCAAGGACCCTTGGCATAAGAACCATCCAGGTCGGTGATGAGATTGAAAAAGAGAACCGGGCGGATTATAAAGTGAAAAATTTGGCGGAGGCGGTAGAATTGATTTTAGCAAAAAAAAGAGGCAATACATAAGGATCTTATGTATTCACAAATTTGTCTCAAGTTTCAAGTCCAATGTCCAAAGTTCAATGTTCCATGTTTCATGTTGTTTGAACCTGCAGCCAGGGAGCTTGAGACCTGAGTCTTTAAACTTTAAACTCTGAACTTTAAACCTGAGACATTGGACTTAAGTTTAAACAACTTCAACCTCCTGCAATTCTTTTGCTAATTTCTGTTGGACTTCAAAAGGAACCGGGGCAAAGTCAGTGAATTTTTGAGAAAAACTGGCCCGCCCCTGTGAGAGTGAGCGCAGCGTGGTTGAATACCGGTCCAATTCCGCTAATGGCGTTCGCGCCTTGATGACCTGATAATTTCCTTTTGTATCCACACCCATGATCAGGGCCCGGCGTGTTTGGAGGTCGCCCATCACATCGCCCATGATTTCTTCGGGCACCATGATTTCAAGATCATAAATGGGTTCCAACAATTGTGGTTCAGCCTTCATGAACGCGTCTTTGAAAGCCATCATCCCTGCGATCTTAAAGGAAATGTCGTTGGAATCCACCGGGTGCATTTTCCCATCGTGAACCATCACGCGCACATCGCGTACATAAGAGCCGGTGATGGGGCCCTCTTCCATTTTCTCCATGACTCCTTTGAGGATCGATGGAATAAACCGCGTATCGATCACGCCGCCTACGATGCAATTGTAAAAGACAAGTTTGCCACCCCATTCGAGATCAATAAATTCCTTTCCGCGAACGCTGAACTCGGTTGGCTCTGGCATGCCTTCGTAATAAGGCTCTATTTTCATATACACCTCACCGAATTGGCCGGCACCTCCGGATTGCTTTTTGTGCCGGTAGCTTGAACTGGCCTGTCTGCGAATGGTTTCACGATAGGAAATTCTGGGCGTGACAAAATCTACGTGAAGCTTATAGACATTTTCTAAAAACCATTTGCAAACCATCAGGTGCAATTCTCCTTGCCCCGAAACGAGCAACTGCCGGAGCTCGCGTGAAAAGGCAACCTGCAAGGTGGGATCTTCCTGATGGATCTTATTCAGAACTTCACCGATCTTCTCATCATCATTTTTGCTATGTGCGATCACGGCAGTGCGGATGCGGGGCTCCGGAAAATTGATGGGGTTGATGGCGACATCATACCCTTTGGCGTGAAGTGTTTGGTTTGTGCTTGTATCTTTTAACTTCAGGGTAGCGCCGATATCTCCGGCCACCAGCTTTTCTGTTGCGGTCCGGGTTTTTCCATCCATGATAAAAAGCTGGTGCAAACGCTCTACAGCACCGGTCTGATGATTGATTAATTCTGACGCGGTAGTGACTTCTCCGGAAATAACTTTAAAGAAGGAGAGCTTGCCCAAATTGGGCTCAATATGCGACTTGAATACAAAGAGAACCGTCGGTTTAGTAGCGTCAAAGCGAATTTCTTTTCCGTCTTCAGTCGTCTCCGGTCTTGCTTCAAGGGGGGAAGGCGCGACATTGTCGATGAACCCCATCATGCGACCGCTGCCCATGTTTTTCTTTGCGCTCATGCAAAAGACGGGGAATACATCGCGGTTCACCATGCCCAGTTTTAGACCTTCGCGCATCTCGTCCTCATCCAGGGTGCCTTTTTCGAAGTACTTCTCCATCAACTTTTCATCATTTTCGGCCGCCTTCTCCACCAAGGCGTTGTGGAGTTGATTGGCCCGTTCCTTCTCTCCATCCGGGATCGGTAATTTTTCAGGTTTCCCACCTTCCGCGGGGAATTTGTACATCACCATCTTGAGTAAATCGATGATGGCATTAAAACCCTCACCCTGGTTGACCGGGTACTGCATCTGGGTAACACCATTACCAAAGCGTGTCTGGATGGATGCCAGCGCCAGATCAAAATTAGATTTTGGATGATCGACCTGATTGACGGCGAAAATGATCGGCTTGTTGTATTGGTCGACATAATTCCAAACCAATTCGGTGCCCACCTCGACACCGTGTTGCGCGTTGACCACCATCACACAGGTGTCGGCAACGCGCAGGGAGGATACCATTTCCCCGGCAAAGTCGTCAAACCCGGGTGTATCGATGATATTGATTTTGTAGTCACGCCATTCCGTGTGCAGGACGGTAGCAAAAACAGAATTACCACGCTCCTGCTCGATTTCGTGGTAATCACTGATGGTGTTTTTGCCTTCTATAGTGCCCCGGCGACGGACAATCCCGGCTTCGAAAATCATGTCCTCTGCCAGGAGTGTCTTGCCGGATTTGGGTGCCCCCAGCAGGGCGATGTTTTTGATATGTTTTTCATCATACACTTTCATAGCCGTGGAGTTTTAAGTGTTAGGAAAAAGAATGAAATGCGAAAATGAATATAAAGGAAAAAATTGAAAATGCCCCGGAGTTTTTTTAGCAATGTCCTAAAGGAGTTAGCGAAACCCGGTGGCGTGCCCCATTACCACTTTTGCCGCGAAATTCCCGGTACAAAAGAGCCTGGATTTAGGGGATGTTTTTTCCATTGTGCAATGTCGCCGACCAGGCTGGCCCGGTCTTTGTTTGTTGGATCGATTGCAGAAAATACCGGATTATTGCGTTAAGAATGGTATGGTGAATTCTTGTTAACTTTATCGGATAAACTCAAACCCACCAATCTAAAATTATACGATTCTATGAAAAAGCTCATTCCCTGCTTTTTATTGTTGCTGGTAGTAACAGCAAAAGCGCAGAATTTTGAAGGCACCATCAAGTGGTCGATGAGAACGGAAATTACGGATCCTGCCATGAAGGCAAAGATGCAGGAGGCCCAGCAAAAAATGAGTGACCCGGCTACACAGGCGAAAATAAAAGAAATGCAGGCTAAAATGAACGACCCTCAGATGAAGGCCATGATGGACAAAAACCCGCAAATGAAAGCGCAGATGGAAAACACGATGAAAATGATGCAGGGTGGAGACATGAGTGCGATGATGGCGCAGGAATTCGTTATCAAAGTGAAAAATCAAAATACACTCACTAAAATGCAAATGGGGATGATGCCCGTGGAGGTACTCTATCTCAAGGATAAAGGCCAATCTTACAGGCTTGATCGGACGAACAGAACTTACAGTGTGATTCCTTCCCGTAGTGCCCATGGTGAGACCGCAGAGGTTCAGCCGAAGGTCACAAAGACCTCAGAGACAGCTAAAATTCTTAATTACAATTGCACAAAATACCTCGTTGAACTCAATGAACACGGCAAGATTATGAACCAGGCAATCTGGACAACCACTGACATCAAGGATATTGATCTAAAGGCTATGGCCAAGCATCGCATGGGCCGCGGCCAGGCTATCATGTATGAAGGCATGGATGGTGTACCGCTGCGCGTGGAAATGAGTACACCGGAAGGAAACATGAAGATGGAGGTAACCGAAATCAAGAGGGAAACCCTGGATGGCGTTGAGTTTGTGATTCCACCCGATTTTAAGGAGACTCAGGGGATGTTTGGAAAGTTCTGACCACGGATTACACAGATAAGGCACAGATGATACTGATTAATACAGAAGGTAAACTACCTCCATCTGTGCTTTATCAATGAAATCCCCTCTTGACCGGACGGGCAGGTCTGGCAGGCCTTTAGCCACAGTACCGGTTATTTGTATCCCAGCAACTGGAGCATCTGATCGCTGGTCTGTTCAGGTGCAAAAAGACGCGTCGTGATCTCGCCATCCTCATTCCGGTCTACGATCACATGTTTTGGCGCAGGAATGAGGCAATGCTGAATGCCACCATATCCGCCCAGGGATTCCTGGTAGGCACCGGTGTGGAAGAAACCGATGTATAACCGCTCCTCATCGTTGATCATTGGCAAGAATACTTCTCCGGTATGGGATTCGGAATTGTAGTAATCCATGCTGTCGCACGTGAGCCCGCCGATATTCACCTTGTGAAAAGGGTCATCCCATTTATTCACGGCCAGCAGGATGTATTTCTGATTCAGGCCCCACGCGTCAGGAAGGTGGGTGATGAAAGAACCGTCAATCATGTACCACAGTTCTTTATCGTTCTGCAGTTTCTGATCGACAATCGAATAAAGTACCGCACCGCTTTCGCCCACCGTATAGCTGCCAAATTCGGTAAAGATATTAGGCACGGGTACATTGCTCTTATCACAGATCCACTTGATGTTCTCCACGATCTGCTCGATCATATACTTGTAATCGTATTGAAAAGTGAGTGAAGTTTTGATGGGGAAACCGCCACCGATATCAATCGAGTCAAGCGTCGGGCAGATTTTTTTTAATTCGCAGTATTTGAAAATAAAGCGACTTAGTTCACTCCAGTAATAAGCAGTGTCCTTGATACCAGTATTGATAAAGAAGTGGAGCATTTTGAGAGTCGCTTTCTTGCTCGGTTCGATCTTGTCTTTATAAAGCGGGACGATGTCGCTGTACCGGATACCTAACCGCGAAGTGTAAAATTCAAAATTCGGTTCTTCATCCGAAGCTACCCGAATCCCCACCTGAAACGGCTTATCGACTTTCTGTTCGTAGATATCAATTTCATTCAGTGTGTCCAGCAGCGGAAGGCAATTATAACTATCGTTGAGGAGTTCGGAGATGTACTGCGTGTACAAAGGCATTTTGAAGCCATTGCAAAGTATAAATGTTTCCTTTGTAATCTTTCCTTGCTCATAAAGGCTGCGCACGATGGGGATATCAAACGAAGAGGAGGTCTCCAGGTGAACATTGTTCTTCAGCGCCTCTTCGGTTACAAATGAAAAATGAGACGACTTGGAGCAATAACAATAGGTATAGGTCCCATTGTACTTGAACTTTTCAAGTGCTTTGTTGAAAGTGGCCTGAACGAACCTGATGTTCTCGCTGATGCGCGGCAGGTAGGTCAGTTTTAACGGTGTTCCGTATTGTTTGATGATGTCCATCAATGGCACATCATTGAAAAGCAACTCGTGCTCCCATACCTTAAATTCCTCCTGGGGAAACTCAAAGGTTTGTTCAATCAGCTCACGGTAACTTTTCATTGATTCGCAGTCGTTAATCGGTAGTAGTTAATTTCATTTCGAAACATCAAGAACATGCCGTTCTTTGCGAGGTGGGATCAGGAAATGGATTCGCAAAAGGGGCATTTTGGTAATGAGGGTTTTCTTGGTTGCAGACGACTAACGCTTGACCATTAACGTCTTTTAAAGGGTGCAATATTGGGATAAATTTGCCATCTTTGCAATACCAATGGTTAACCGTTTTTCACGCATAGAATCCGCGAAATTTCATCCCTTGCCCGATTTTTGAGGGGCTTCATTACTGCCATAGCCCCTGTATTGGAGGGCTTTTAACCATTTGTTTACAATCCTTAATTGTAATTCCTGTGAAAGAGAAAGAGATAAAGATTATTGAAGTAAAGTCGGAGATCGGCGCCGGCACCCGGGGGGCGAGCCTGGGGGTCGAAGCTATGAAGATTGCCAGCCTCGATTTGAAATCAGATTTGTTCAGGCAATATGATTCTGTAGAGGTTGAAAACGTGAACGAGCTGTTGTTTGACGGAGCCAAACACGCCTATGCTAAATTTATTGACGGTGTGCTGATCATGGAAGAGCGCGTGTGTCTTGAAGTATATGAAACGATTTTTGACGAATTCTTTCCGCTGATCATGGCGGGTGACCACAGTACATCTTATGGTACCATTTGCGGGATCAAGAAAGCCAATCCCAAAAAGCGCTTAGGCGTCATTTGGATTGACGCACATGCAGACTTTCACACGCCGTACACCACGCCTTCCGGCAATATGCATGGTATGGCGCTCGCCATGGCCTGTGACATCGACAACCTTGAATGCAAGGTCAACAATCCGAAGGGTGAGACCATTGAATACTGGGAAGAGATCATGAATGTGGGCATGCAGGGCGCAAAAATATACCCTGAAGATATAGTTTACATCGCCGTTCGTGATCTGGAGAAGCCGGAAAACTATCTCGTGAATAAATACGGCATGGGCTTTATCACCACCGAAGAAGTAAAGAAGGGAGGCGCAACCAAAGCCGCCGAAGATGCTTTAAAAATGCTTGACCACTGTGACCTGATCTATGTATCCTTTGACGTGGACAGCATTGACTCACGTTTTTCCACGGGCACCGGTACGCCTGTACCCAATGGGCTTACGGTAGAAGAAGCAAAAATGCTCAACGTAGAATTAACTAAGAGTCCGAAAGTGTGCGCCTGGGAAATCGCGGAAGTAAACCCCACGCTGGATACGGAAAATAGAATGGCCGAAAGTGCATTTGAAATCCTGGAAGCAACAGCTAAGTCGATTGTGAGCCGCCCGGTGCTTGCCGAGTGAAAACCGGTAGGTCAGTAATCGGTGATCGGTAAGTTGGTTATTGGGCTTTGGTCGTTAGGCCTTGCTAATTAGGCCGTCGTCCCTCGTAGTTGAATTCACCGATCACCGATTACTGATTTCACTCTTCCGCCAATTTTATCAACGCCTTGATCGTGCTCATCATATTAATACGGATAACCGGATCGGTGAAGAGGCGGGGGATGCCGATGGGCATGGACAAAATGCGATACGTCACTTTTACCTGATTCGGAGCCACCTGCTCTAATCGCCAGCTGCCTGCCAAAACCATCCGCGTTACCCCTTTTTGCCTTGGAGCACGGATGGGGTCGATTCGCGATCTAAACGTAATAAAGAGTTCTCGTTCGGATGACTTTTCCGCTAGTTGATACTCCAAAAAATGATCCTGGTCACTCACCGGCCACGGAATGTCGTGATACGAATATTCCAGCCAGAACGTAGTATCCGGTTGGAGATAGACCTTGAACTCACTGACATGTGTTTGCCAGATCTTTATCTTTTTTTCATCTCTGAGCAATGCGAGTATTTTGTACATCGAAGTGGGCACTGAAAATTCTCCTTTTACTTCCCGGGCCTCGTGGGGAGGATCCGAATCCGGAAAAATAATCCACCGTTCGTAAAGGGAAATAGCCCCATCCTTTTTAACGAGTGCGAAACCCTCCGGGTATTTTTCTTGTGCGATCGAGTTATCAACGACAGCAAAGCAGCATAGCAATAAGAGGAGAAATACTTTCATGCAAAGACAATCGCAACGGTGGCTGGTAATTGGGCAGGCGTATCAGCAGCATAACGCATAAATATCAGCGGAAGTTGTTGGTTGGATAAATAATGTGACATTGTTTCAAGATTTCATCGGCCACCTTGGCCATCAGCAGGCTCAGCTCATATGGCATTAAGTCACTTTCCTTCAGCCCATTTTGCATGCACGCCGTAACATGCCTCAATTGAAATTCGAAGCCGATACCCGAATACGGCAAATCAAAATGATCTGTTTGGCCGTTATTTTTTTTAACCGTCAGCGCTTGCGATTTATGCCAGGGCGTTTCTAAGATAATCGTTCCAAGGGTGCCAATAATCTCGGCCTGCTTGGGTGTATCGGCGACAACCGATGAAAGAATATGAGCGATGGCGCCGTTTTTGAAGTGAAATTGCGCCACGGTGGTCTCGTCGGCTCCAGTTGAAGACAATTGTGCTGTTGCCTGAATCTTTTCCGGCTTGCCTAGAATAAGCAATGCCAGGAACATCGGGTAGACTCCCACATCCAGTTGAGCGCCCCCTCCAAGCTTAAGATTGAATACTCTCTCTTCAGGAAGGTAGGGGGCGACAAATCCAAAATCAGCGCGGAGATATTTGATTTCGCCGATCACACCCTGGCGGATCAACTCAAGGACTTTGATGGTGGCGGGAAAGAAGCGAGACCACATCCCCTCCATCAGGAAGACCTTGTTTGCGCGTGCCGCCGCGACCATTGCCGAAGTATGCTTGTGATGAAGGGTCATCGGTTTTTCGCATAACACCGCTTTTTGATGATTCAGGCATAACAAGCTCTGCTCGTAGTGAAAGGGATGGGGCGTGGCGATGTAGACGATATCCACCATCGGATCCTCGACAAGTGCCTCATACCTTTTGTAAACTTTTGAAACATTGAATTTTGTTGCAAATTCTTTTCCCCTCACTTCATCCCGCGAAGCAATGGCATAGAGTTTTGCCGAGGGCACGTCATCAAATGCAGCGGCAAATTTTCGGGCAATCTTTCCCGGACCTAAAATGGCCCAATGAATAGTTTCTTTCATCGTTGTTATTTGCTCTCAAAGCTATCGATTTCGAAGTTTAAAGTTCCAGGTTCCAGGTTTCAAGTTTCAGGCCGCCGCGGAGGAGTTCTTTAGGTAAGCTCAAAACATCTTGAAACTTGGAACTTTAAACCTGAAACAATAAACAATTTGTTATTTTTGCCCCGATTTTTAACGGACAGCCCATGAACCAAAACCGACCGATTTCGTCATTTATTGAAAAGAATTTCTTGCATTTCAATTCAGCAGCCCTGGTGGATGCCGCCAAAGCCTACAAACACCACATTGCGGAGGGTAAGAAAATGATGATTACGCTTGCAGGTGCCATGAGTACGGGCGAATTGGGCATTAGTCTTGCCGAGATGATCCGGCAGGATAAGGTTCAGATCATCTCCTGCACGGGAGCCAATCTGGAAGAAGACATCATGAACCTGGTGGCTCACTCGCACTACAAACGAATCCCCCATTACCGCGACCTGACACCTCAACAGGAGTGGGACCTGCTTCAAAGTCACATGAACCGGGTTACCGACACGTGCATTCCCGAAGAGGAGGCCTTTCGAAGACTTCAAAAGCATATTTACAAGATTTGGAAGGATGCTAATGATCGCGGCGAGCGCTACCTGCCGCACGAGTTTATGTACAAATTGATCCTGAGCGGGGAGTTGAAGCAATATTATGAAATCGACCCCCGGAACAGTTGGATGATCGCGGCGGCGGAAAAGAATTTGCCGATGGTTGTGCCGGGCTGGGAAGACAGCACCATGGGAAATATTTTTGCTTCTTATTGCATCACCGGTGAATTAAAACCAACGACGGTGAAAGGGGGCATTGAATACATGACCTTCCTGGCAGATTGGTATACGAAAAATTCAGGCAAGGACGGTATAGGATTCTTCCAGATCGGGGGTGGCATCGCCGGTGACTTCCCGATTTGCGTTGTGCCCATGTTGCACCAGGATCTCGAACGTGATGGAATACCATTCTGGAGCTACTTTTGCCAGATCAGCGATTCCACCACGAGCTACGGTTCCTACTCGGGCGCCGTGCCGAATGAAAAGATTACCTGGGGTAAGTTGAGCATCACTACCCCAAAATTTATAATCGAAAGTGACGCAACGATTGTGGTTCCCCTTATGTTCGCGTATATACTTGACGAATAGGGTTATCGGATTGATTTATTAGATGAAAAAAAAGTTGTTATTGAGGTGAAATCGGTGG
>JBGPGZ010000103.1:0-10976 GCA_041484175.1 Cyclobacteriaceae bacterium
CCATTTCAATAAACGCTGTCGTTCCGTCCCGGGATATTCCGTAATCACATTCAATTTCTCTAAAGAGTGGATCCAGCACCCTTGCCTTGACCTTGGATCCTTCACTCAATTCGGTAAGAAGATCGCAGGTTCCCTCCCCACCGTCGGCGAGGGGCAGAGCAATGATCTCAAGATGCGGGTCGATCTGTAATAATCCTTCCCGGATCGCCTGGCACACCTGTCGCGCTGTCAATGAGCCTTTGAATTTGTCCGGGGCGATGAGAATGGTCACAACCTTAATTTCGAAAAGGAATGAATTGAAGTATTTCGCCCGTTTCGAATTCACTTCTTTCCGCCGGCAGTTCGAGAAATCCATCGACCTCTTTCAAATTGGCAAAATCGCCGGACCCGCCGCCCGGATCGGGATGCGCCATCCATCGCCCATTTTCCTGTTGGATTCGCGCCTGCAGAAAATAAGTCAAGGCAGGAATGAAAGTAAAATCGGTCGCAAGGACAGCCGATGGAAATGGGTGATCGAGCCCCATGCTTTTCATCAACCAGGGCTTGATATACCGGTAGAAACACATATAAGTCGAAACCGGATTTCCCGGCAAGGCAAAGATGGTATGTTTGTCAGAGACTCCGAACCAGAATGGCTTGCCCGGCTTCTGCGTGACCTGATGAAATAATTTCTTTATACCCAGAGACTCCAACGCCTGAGGGACATAATCGAATTTTCCCTTTGAAACTCCACCGGAAAGAATGACGAGCTTATGACTCTCGAGAATTGCTGAAATACTTTTCTCCAACGCGTCTTTTTGATCGAGGATATGAAATTGAGTGGCTTCGCATTCCAATTCGCGAAGAGCGGCTTGCAAGGCATAGCCGTTTGATCTCCTGATTTGGTAAGGAAGCGGACTTTGATCGATCGCCACAATTTCATCACCGGTGGAAATAATGGCAGTCCTGGGAAATTCAAATACTTCGATTTCAGATCTGCCAACGGAAGCCATCAACGAAACTTCTGCGGGAGAAACCCTGATCCCTGGGGAGAGCAGTGTTTCATTTCCCCTGGCGTCCAGGCCCTGGAAATGAATGTTTTCGCCTTTTGCAATTTTCCCGAGTTTGATCAAAGCAATGCCATCCTTGATTTCGATGTCTTCGTACCGGATCACCGTGTCGGTTCCTTCGGGCAACATGGCGCCCGTCATGACTTCGATGCAGCCGCCGGAATCGCTTAATTTCATACGGGGCTGACCGGCGGCTTGAACGCCCTTGACGGTGAAATGGTGTGCCCCCGTCAAAGATTGTTGAGAAGAAATGGCGATGCCATCCATGGTGACGCGGTCGAAAGGGGGGAGGTCCCGGTCGGCATTCAGGGGTTCAGCCAGGATTCGTCCGACCGCCTGAATAACAGGCACTTTCTGTTTGTGCGGACTAAAAAGACGGGAAAGAATAATTGATGTGGCTTCCGGTACGCTGACCATGAATTCCTTATTTTTGATTTTGGCTAAAGATAAATGAAAGCTTAGTCGCAAAGAAGACTTCCGCAGGACGGAGATGCAAAGAAAATGAAATATCGATGATCAATTTAGGTCGCGTAACGGGGATGAATATTGACAAAGTGTTGGTCGCTCACCGGGCCGGAGGTGTGCGGTTCGGCGCGAAGGATAAGGAGCAGTACCTTCCAGGTCTGTAGGTGCGCCATAAAACTTCGATGAAGGCAGGTCGCTGCCGGCAGCGACCTGCTTTTCGCAAAAATAGTTGATCCGACCCGACTGGTCGGGGCGGATCTATTCATGTTGTTTCCCAGAGTGCGACTTGTCGCGCCCAGGGAAACAACATCTTCAACCGAGCCCCTGCGCAAGTAATGAGAAGCAGGCAAAAGGCTTTGGCGCGGAACTGCAGGAACTATATTAAGGAAAATGAGTGTGAGGAGGATTTGGATGAGTAAATTGTTGACCTATGAAAAAGAAGTTTACCCATGTGAGCCATTCGGGCAATCCGCAGATGGTGGATGTTTCCGAGAAGAAAATAACAAAACGCTTCGCCAAAGCGCGGGCGACGGTTTGGTTGGGTAAAGGAATTATCGATCAAATCAAAAACAACGAGTTGATCACCAAAAAGGGCCCTGTGTTCCAGACCTCTATTATTGCAGGCGTCATGGGAGCGAAACAGACTTCAGCGCTTATTCCGTTTTGTCATCCGTTGGGATTGGATGATTGTCAGGTGAAAATCACTGTGAAAAAAGATAAAGTAGTTATCGATGCAGAAGCCAAAACCACCGCAAAGACTGGCGTGGAGATGGAGGCTCTCACGGCAGCTTCCATCGCGGCGCTCACCGTTTACGACATGTGCAAAGCGCTGTCGCACGATATTACCATTGAAAGCATCCAATTAATGCAAAAGACCGGGGGCAAAAAGGATTTCAAACGTAAGTAGGCATGCGATTCCTGAAACTCCTTTACGTACAGGTGCTCATCGGTATTTCTGCCGGCATAGCCGTTGGCTATTTTTATCCTGCATTCACAACCACTGCCAAAATCCTCAGCGAAACTTTTATCAACATGATCAAGATGGTGATTGCTCCCATCATTTTTGTCACCGTTGTATTGGGCATTGCCGGCGTGGGTGATTTGAGAAAAGTGGGCAGGGTGGGAGGAAAAGGCTTGCTGTATTTTGAAATAGTAACCTCGTTTGCCTTGTTCATTGGGCTGCTGGTGGCTAACCTGGTAAGGCCTGGCGAAGGGGTCCGTTCGATTGGATCTGACTCAGCCGCTGTTTCTCAGTACACCGATAAAGCAAAGGAACTTAACTGGGGTGAATTCTTTTCGCACATCGTGCCATCCAATGTATTCAAAGCATTTGCCGATGGAGATATTCTCCAGATTCTTTTCTTTAGCGTCTTGTTTGGTATCGGCATTTCACGTTTAGGCATATCCGGAGAAGGTCTGTTAAATGTTATTGAAAAGATATCCAAGGCCCTGTTCAACCTGATGAAAATTATCATGACAATCGCTCCCGTCGGGGCCTTTGCCGGTATGGCCTATACAGTCGGTAAGTTTGGATTTAGCGCGTTGGTGCCGTTGGGAAAATTGATGTTGAGTGTATACCTGACCATGGCACTTTTCATTTTTGTCGTCCTCAACCTGGTCGCCCGATGGTCTGGTTTCAGCTTGTGGAAACTATTGGTCTATATCAAGAATGAATTGCTGATTGTGCTGGGTACTTCATCGAGTGAAAGCGTCTTGCCCAATATCATGGAGAAACTGGAACAAGCGGGTTGCAAAAAAAGCGTCGTGGGTCTGATTATTCCCACTGGTTATTCTTTCAACCTGGATGGCACGACGATTTATCTCAGCATGGCCGTCATTTTTATGGCACAGGCCTTTAACGTACCCCTTTCATTGGGGCAGCAACTTACCATGATTGGTGTGTTGATGGTCACCAGCAAAGGCGCAGCGGCAGTTACCGGCGGAGGGTTTATCATCCTGGCCTCTACGCTTTCGGCCTTGCAGGTCATTCCTGTAGAAGGTCTGGCCCTTTTGCTTGGTGTGGACCGGTTTATGAGCGAAGCCCGCAGCATCACCAACCTGATTGGCAACACCGTCGCTACTGTCGTGATTGCCAGGAGCGAAAAGGAAGTTGACCTGAGTGTTTATGAACTCATTGTTGAAAAAAAGGAGCCGGCTTAATTTGAATGATAGACCATGAGTTCAACCCGGCGGGTATTTCCTGTAGTAAGGTGCGCAGTAATTTCCTTTTCGCCGGTCCGATGGAGAATAAACAAAAACAGCTTATTATAATTACAAGAAGGGGTTTGGACGAAAGTTTAATGAACTTTTTCTAAATGGATAGGGTAATTTTATTGAATCGAAAAATAGGGGGCGATATGAAAACGTTTGGAAAAAATCTTTTTACTGAATTGCACATCAATCCAATTAACCGCGATCTGTTGTTGGTGATGACGTCAGGCCTGTTTGTGGCGATGGCCATTATGGCGGTGGTTGCCATGGTCATGGGGCGGACTTAGTATTACGCATCAGGCAACACTATATCAGCCCGTTGGTCCGCAGGTTATTGTAGACTTTTAAAGAGCCTGGTTAGTTTGGATGGGTAGCTACCTGGGGTCTTGCTGAGACCCATTCCTCGCCATCTTCAAAAACTTCTTTTTTCCAGATTGGTACTTTTGCCTTGAGTTCATTGATAATAAACTCGCAGGCTTCAAAGGATTCCTTGCGGCGCGGAGCGGCTACGGCTACGACCACGGCCACCTCTCCCGGCTTCAGTGTCCCGATCCGGTGGCTTACGGCCCAACCCAACAACCCCCACCGGTGAGCGGCTTCGTCGATGATCTTGCGGATTTCAGCGACAGCCATACTTTCATACGCTTCGTATTCAAGCCAGCGGACATTTTTGTTGTGGCCGTTATTCCGCACGGTACCTATAAAAACATTAACGGCCCCAGCACTTAGGCTTGAGGCCGTTTCGATGACTTTATGAACATCGATGGGCTTTTCGGTGATTTTGATCATGGCTGTTGTCGATTGAACGTGGAAGGTGAGATGAAAGTAGGAAAACTGCCGTGAGAATCAAAGATAATTTTCGGGTATTTTTGAAATTGCAAGAGACGTTCCCGCGACCCTCAAAATAATTGGAATTTCATCAATTAGCTGATCATTTCTATCTTTCGTATATTTTGGTTATGAGCGCTCCTCTTCTATATGATAATCATGGCCGTCCGATCAGTTATCTGCGTCTGGCAGTTACCGATCGCTGTAATCTGCGCTGCTTCTATTGTATGCCTGAAGAGGGAATTAAATATCTCCCAAAGAAAGAACTCCTGACTTATGAAGAAATTGAACGGTTGGTCATGCTCCTGGCCTCGATGGGGATTAACAAGGTTCGACTTACGGGGGGCGAACCCTTTGTAAGAACTGACCTGATGCAGCTGATCCGGAGAATCACGGAAATTGATGGAATAAAATCTTTACACATCACCACCAACGGCGTACTCACGGCTCCGCACATCCCCGAACTAAAATCGAGAGGCATAGCTTCGGTCAATTTGAGTATGGATACGCTGGATCCCGAACGGTTCAAAAAGATCACCCGCCGCGATGAGTTTGCAAAAACCTGGGAGACATTTGAGCTGTTGATCAGGCATGAAATCCCGGTGAAGATCAATACGGTAGTCATGGACGGGAAAAATAGTGAAGACATCCTGTCTTTGGTAGAACTGACAAAACAATATCCGGTCTCGGTGCGCTTTATCGAAGAGATGCCCTTTAATGGGGAGGGAAGTCATTACCCGGTGCTGAATTGGACTTACAAAAAAATAGAAGCACACATCCGCGAAGCGTATCCGTCGATTCAAAAAATAATCGACCCTGAAAATTCTTCGGCTGTTCATTATCAGATTCCGGGACACCAGGGTACAATTGGAATCATCGCCGCCTTCAGCCGCACGTTTTGCGGCACCTGCAACCGCATTCGCGTAACCGCCCAAGGCGTCTTAAAGACTTGTCTGTATGACGAGGGGGTCTTGAACATAAAGGAACTGCTCCGTTCGGGGGCGGGCGATGACGAAATAAAGACTGCCTTGTTAAAGGCATTCCGCAGCAGGCCGAAAAATGGATTTGAGGCCGAAGAGCAAAGAAAAAACGGAACACCCGTAATGGAATCGATGTCAACGATTGGGGGATAAGTAGGCAATAGGCAATTGACAATAGACAACAGTGGGTTGCACACAGTCTTATCGAATGAAATACACTGCCTGCTTTTTTTGAATGGAACTCTACATTTTAGTCGTCAGCTTTTTTTTCATCGCCTTGGTCTACTCCTCGGTTGGCTTTGCAGGCGGCTCCAGTTATCTCGCATTATTGGGCGTGATGGCGGTGAACTATCAAGTATTGAAACCAACGGCGCTCCTGTGCAACATACTGGTCGCTACCGGGGGGACGCTCATTTTTTATAAGGAAAATCTGATTGATCTGAAGAAAAACTGGCCGTTCCTGGCCACCAGTGTGCCCTTGGCATTTGTTGGTGGCTATTGGCCCGTAAAAGAAAACACCTTTTTCCAAATTCTTGGGATGACCCTGGTTGCGGCTTCCTTCTTTTTGTGGATTCAACGAAGTTCAACGGAGAACGAAAGCAAGAATCCTTCGAATACGATGTTGCTTCCACTTGGATTGGGCGGTGGCATTGGTTTTCTGTCAGGAATTTCCAGCATTGGCGGAGGAATTTTCCTGTCCCCCGTCTTGCATTTAGTCCGTTGGGACACGGCAAGAAAAATCTCCGCATTGGCGAGTCTTTTTATTTTGGTCAACTCCATCAGCGGCCTCGCCGGCCAACTGTCGCAATCATCCAAAGTCGACTGGAATTTTATTTGGCCCCTGATGATTGCCGTGTTTCTGGGTGGTCAGATCGGCTCGCGGTTGGGCGCCAGGAGATTCAATCCCATTTACATCAAGCGGATTACCGCGGTCCTTATCCTCCTTGCGGGACTGTATATCGTTGTAGTTCATTATTAATACCGCGAAGAAAATAGTTGATAAAGTCAACTAAGCTAACATTGTTATTCTAATGATGTTCTTTACGGCCTGGAATTCGAGGTTACAAATAACGCTTGGAATACAGGACCATCTGTGATAATCTGAATGTTGAGACTTGGAAATTGAATTATCGAACAAGAGTGTGCGCGATAAAAAATGGAATGTCATGCCGGGCTGGCAGTTCATTTACTACAAAGTGAGAAGTGAGATTTGACCCGGCACCCCGCGGGAGTCGCACGAACGCATTTCATAGCTTCTTCTCCACGTTGACCCTCCACTGGGTCCCGGGTCAGAGCCCGGGATGACATTCCATAGTAAAGCACACTTCGAAATCTGGGACCCGAGACCCGAGATAAATGTCATCCCGCACTATGAAGTGTGATCGTATACGATTACCCACTTTCCGCCCCTCTTTTTGAAGAGCAGGGTAAAAACGCCTTGAGGACTGTCGTTCTTTCGCGTGAGAAAGTATTTCCCCGTAATCAGCCAGGCATCGGAGGCGATGCGCTGGAATTCAAGAAGTTCAAATCGCAGCGAACCCATCGCATCCTTGTCAGGATAGCTCTTTTTATAACGCGCAAGGGTTGCATCCCAGCCTTTGACGATTTCCTTTCCAACAAATTGCGTTGAATCGGATTTCCAATAGCCTTCCATGAACCGGTCAATGTCGCCTTCATTCCAGGCTGCGGTTTGAAGATCAAGGACTTTGCGGATAGCACTTTCGGCCTCTTCCCGCGTCTCTGCTTTTTGAACCGGTGTGCAAGATGCAACCAGCCCTATGAGCATCGTAAGTAATGGAACACGGATCGATAGGATCATGATTTTCTATTTTTTATCCAACGGCATAAAAATGCCGTCGTCAATTTTTCCATCCTTGACATGGTACACCGTTATACCCGACAGCATTTTGATGTTGCCGTCTTCGCTTGGTCCGACGACTGCCGCGGTTTGCTCGAATCGCGTCTTTTGCCCTTCCGCCTCAAAGGTGAACTTCATGGCCGCATGATAATGGCCGGACAAGGCAAGCGGATAAGCATGCTTGTTTAATATAGCGAGAACGTCCTGAGCATTGGAAACAAGATGGCGGTAGTGCAGGATTCCATTTTCCCGTTCAACGGACCGCCCCGGCCCGCTTTCCTGAAAAGGGGTAAGACTAAAACCACCCGAGACGAGGGGAATGTGGTTGAAGGTAATCACCGGTGTTGTGGGTGGCACGGTCGCCAGATCTTTCTTTAACCACTCCACCTGGGTGGAATCGACATGACCGAAATACCACAAGTCCTCATAATCCACCGAGTTTAACCCGATAAAATGAATGCCTCCGTAATTGAACGAATAATAATCAGGGCCTACGTAGTGGCGCGTCATTTTTCTTCCATAAAGAGGGTGCTGACTGCTCACCAGCGACATATGCCGTTCGATACCAAACAATTCATGATTACCCGGAACGCTCCACACAGGCACAGGCATTTTCTGAATTTCTTTTGTATAGAGTTCAAAATAGCCTGTCGCCTCTTTTTCGGAAACCCTCAGCGCATCGCGCACCAGGTCGCCGGTGACCACCATAAAATCCGGCTTTACCTGTTCGATGATGCGACGGAGTTTTTCCATCCGGTCCAAACTCTTTTCACTTACGTGCGTGTCGGAGGCATGGATAAAACGGAACTCGATGAGGGAATCGGTTTTGAGAAGCGCAAAGTCAAGTTGTCCCTGGCTTCCGGCGGGAATTTTTTGCCAAAAGGACGTGATCGTTTTATATCCGTTGGGAAGGCTTATGAAAACAATACCAAATCCCTTCACGTCACCGAATTGATAATAGCCCTCTGCGGTTGTTTCGATCACCTGAACCTGGTCGGAAACAACCACGCCCTTGATGCCTTCTTCATTTTTGTCGCGAATGCCGTTGCTGTTCTTATCGAGGAAAACGTACCCACTCAGACTGTTGGCAAGACCTGTGGCTGCCGGAAACAACAGGGTAAATAGAAAGTAAAGGATCGATCGTTTCATAAGGCAATTGTAATGAGATTAAAATTGAATCACAATTCGCCCTTTCCTATGAAATGTCATCCCGGTGTCCCTACCGGGATCCAAGGGAAATCAAAGAGGAGAAGAATCTATGAAATGCTTTGGGGACTCACCCCGACTCTCCCGACAAGTCGGGATCGTCACCCCCGTCCGACCGAGTCATCCGTGCCGGAAGCTGAAGACTTGCAACCCTCGATGATGGTGAATGTCTAACCAGCCAATCTTTGTTTTTTTTTTGTTAAGAGCCGTGATGCCCCATGAGATGATTCGTAAATTGTTTATTCCTTCCTATTTTGCGGTTTCTAATGATCCAGGATGAAAAAAATAAAATTTACCGGGCACATTCTGCCTCACCTTGTCGCGGTGGTTGTATTCTTGATAGTCACCCTCATTTTCTTCAGTCCCGTTTTCTTCGACAACAAGGTCCTGCAGCAACATGACATTCAGCAGCACATGGGTTCCGCCAAAGTGTTGCGCGATTACCGGGCAGCCACCGGCGAGGAGGGCATGTGGGCCATTTCCATGTTTAGCGGCATGCCTGCTTATCTTGTCAACCTGGAGTGGAGCAATGGCGTGGTGTCATGGATGAAGCAAGTGCTTTCACTTTTTTTGCCGCACCCGATTAACAATATCTTTTTGTCATTCCTGTGTTACTATTGTATGCTCCTTGCTTTCCGGATAAGGCCGTGGCTTGCGATCGGCGGTGCTTTGGCTTTTGGCCTCTCTTCTTACATGATCATCGGTCTGGCGGCAGGACACAACGCACGCATCGGGGCGATTGCCTTTATGCCGCTGGTGATCGGGGGTATTCACCTGGCATTTAGCGGAAGACGAATCTTGGGATTTGGCGTGACTGCCGCGGCACTTGCCCTCCACCTGCGCGAAAACCATTTGCAGATTACCTATTACATGATGTTGATCGTAGGGGTGTACGGCTTGATTCAACTGATTGCAGCAGCGCGAGTAAAACAGTTCACCGAATTCCTGAAGACTCTAGGTCTGCTTGTTGCGGCCGCGGTGATTGCCGGAGGAACCTATTTGGGGCCGTTTTGGGCGATCACCGAATACAGCCGTTACTCCATCCGCGGACCTTCCGAGTTGGTAAAGCAAAATGCCGTGCAGCCGGCCGCCGGGTTGAGCAAAAGTTATGCTTTTGATTACAGGATTGGGATTGCGGAGCCATTGACCCTGATGATCCCGAATTTTTTCGGGGGCAATGGAGCTATCTATTTTGTCCAGGACCAGACGAGCAGTACCTACAAAGCACTGGTGAACTTGGGTGATAATCAACTTGCCAACCAGCTTGCGAGTTATTCGGGTGCATTCTGGGGATTACAGGCGCCATCGCCCTACTACGGCGGAGCGATTATTTGCTTCTTGTTTGTTCTTGGCATTTTATTCGCCGAAAAGAAATATGTATGGTGGCTTGTGCCTTTGAGCATATTCAGCATTCTGCTTAGTTGGGGGGACAGCTTCTCCTCCTTCAACTACTTTATGTTTGATCACTTCCCGGGATACAACATGTTCCGGTCGGTGACCTTTGCCTTGATCATCATTTTGTTTACGATGCCCTTGCTGGGGTTCCTCGGCCTTGAAAAGCTCTTTGAAAAAGGAATAAACAAAGACACCAGGCGGAAATTGATCATTGCTTTTTCCGCGACAGGAGGTGTTTGCTTCCTCTTGATTTTGTTTGCCGGAACATTGACCCTGCTGAAGGACAGTGAGGCCAAATTTCCCCCCTGGTTCCTGTCGGCCCTGCAGGACGATCGCAGGGGCCTTTTGAGAGACGATGCGTTCAGGTCTTTGGCATTTATTTTTTCAATTTTCATCTTGCTCTTCTTTGACGTGCCGAAGAAGTTTTCCATGATCGGATTCTTGATTTTCCTGATATTGATGGTCACCCTGGACCTGGCTATTGTGGACCGTCGTTACTTCACCAAAGAAAATTATCAGCGCAAGCGGGGCGCCACTTATTTCGAACCGACAGCCGCCGACCAGGAGATATTGAAGGATAAAAGCTACTACCGTGTATATAATTTGCAAGATCCATGGAATGAAGCGCGAACTTCCTATTACCATCATTCCCTGGGGGGCTACCACGGCGCAAAGATAAGGAGGTACCAGGACCTGTATGATTCGGTGCTCACCGACAACACGCGCCAATTATTCAACGATGCCCGGACAGGTAAATTGAATTTCAAAAAATACAGCGCACTGAACATGCTGAATGCAAAATATGTAGTTTCTGGACCTGATGCCACCGATGTATTTCAAAATCCGGAGGCAAACGGCAACGCCTGGTTTGTGAAGGAAACAGTGAACGTAAATTCTGCCAACGAGGAATTAAAGAAAGTAGGAGAGGTGAATACGAGGGAGGTGGCCGTAATGGATAGTTCCAGGTTTCGGGTCTCGGGTTTC